>NZ_JBCGFQ010000005.1:0-168280 GCF_040984075.1 Pseudomonas sp. I2 | reverse complement strand
GGAAAGTCCTCCCTGCGTCCGCTGATGGCCGGCAGCAGCCCGTCGTTGCCTGATGGATCCAACCCCTCCGCTGCTATAGTGCAGTCGGCTTCTGACGTTCAGTGCAGCCGTCTTCTGAAAACGACATCTGTATTCAATAGGGTTGATATTTGTAAGGAATACAGCCACAATCTCGGCATCTAGACCCTAAAGAATACGGAGTGCGGGTGATGGCAGAGATTGGCTACGTGCGAGTGTCCTCGGTTGATCAGAATACAGCCCGTCAGCTAGATGGTGTTGCTCTGGAGGATGTATTCACTGATCAAGTCAGCGGTGCCACTACAGATCGTCCACAGCTACAGGCTATGTTGAGGCATGTACGAAAGGGCGACACTGTTCATGTGCATTCGATTGACCGCCTTGCTCGCTCTCTTGAGGACTTGCTGGCGCTGGTCAAAGAATTGATTGGCCGAGGTATCGCCATTCGGTTTCACAAGGAGCAACTGCACTTCACGGGTGAAGCAAATGCGATGCAAGAGCTGATGCTGTCTTTGTTGGGCAGCGTTGCTCAGTTCGAACGAAGCATGATCAGAGAGCGTCAACGTGAAGGCATTGCTAAAGCGAAGGAGGCAGGCGTCTACAAAGGTCGCGTGAAAACCATTGATGACGCAGCTATCCGCGAAGCTATGGCCAAGGATGGAGCGTCGTTTCGTAAAGTTGCTGCTGAACTTGGGGTCAGCCTGAGTACTGTTCAGCGAGCAATGAAAGGTATTCGCTCTGAGGGCTCCTGAGAGCTCGCTCAGGCGTTTTCATGGGTTCGATGCCCTTACCCAAGGGGGTGTCATGAAGCGCTCTAGAATCGCCCTTTATGGCCTGCTGGCTGTGAGGTTATTTGTGGTTCCGCTTTGGCACTCTATGTTGACATGCCACACACGGGCTAAGCAGGTCTGGCGTTACTCAGGATTTCTCACCGGAATGACTTTCTTAAACTGGTCCGGTAGCCCTTTGAGCCTGACTTTACTCAAGTCGATGTTTTGGAGTCTGGCCCTGATCTGTTCAATAGCGCCAGCAGGAAGCCCATTTCTCCGAATCTCAAACCATTGCAGCCATGCGTCCCGTTCCTGAGGAGAAAGCTCACCTTGTAGGACCTGTAGATCAAGGGTGCTTTCGTTTGTTGCGATGATGACCATCGCCTCAAGATATTGCATGATCAGGAGCTGCGGAATGCCATCTTTGGTAGCACTGTAGGACTGATGGGCTTTGGAAATCGACATAGTAACTACAATACTGAGTCGCTTGAGAAGGCTGTTCGCTGCATGCCTTCCTTCGAACGATACGAGGTCAAGCTTGGCAAAGAACTCTTGCTTGGAGATGACCTGATTGACCGCGAGCAGTTCGTGACATTTCTGCTCCTCCTTCTTGAGCTCCTCCAGCTCACCTTCAAGAGTTTGCACCAATACGGCTAGGGCACGAGAAGGCGCTTGGGTCATTAGCCCAATGGCTTTGGTGAGCCGCTCATTCACTTCCTGAGTCTTGCCTTTCAAAGCGGCTAACTCTTTTGCCGTCTGACCCTCGCTCGCTTGAACAAGGCTCAAGCTATCCACCTTCGCAAGAATCTGACGAAGCGCCCGTTCTGCTCGCTCAACACGAACATATCCGTTCTTGCATACACCCTTTCGAGCAGAGTGGCATTGGAGGTAGGTTGCCCCTTTGGGTGGGCGCCCCTTGTTGACAAGGTGCATCGAGTCACCGCATGCCCCACATTTGGCGATGCCTTGGAAGACATTGAATCGATCAGACTGATTGCCAGTCCTATGAACTCTGCGTTCTGCCCGAACTGCCTGCGCTTGGTAGAAGACAGACTCCTCAATCACTGGAGGAAAGAAGCCTGTTACAGGTTCTCCATCATTGACTCGTCTGCCGTCTACCACGTGAGTGGGTTGGTATTCCCCTAACAATGCTCGATTGTTGAGGAGCTTGGACACACTGCTGCTACCCCATGCTCCCGAATGGTTGCGGTTACGACTTCCAAACACAGGTATGCCTCGTTCATTGAGAATACGTGGAATGGAACCCTGTCCGTAGCCTTGAATGGCCAGCTCGAATATCAGCTTCACCGTCTCAACTCGGTTGGTGATTGGTTGATAACGACCATCTACCAGCTCTAGCCAGTAGGGGCATGCCTTACCCAGTGGCGTCTTATCCGACCGAGCCAATGCCCTCTTGTTTGCCCATGCGGCTGAAACGCGGTCTCCTTTGATCGCGCTTTCGTTGTGAGCCCGAGACATGTGGACGATTGAGATAATCAAGTCCAGTTCGTTGAATTCTTCGGTATACAAGCGACCATCGGAGAGCGTGACGACCCGAATTCCACGGTTGAGTAGGTCCATGAAACGAGGGAGAGCAGTCGTAACCTTTTCCCGTGACAGTCTGTCCAGACTCTCCACCAGCAGGTAGGAGCCACTCTCAATGGTGCCGTTCTCAACAAGGTCGAGGAACCTTCTAAGCTGACCTTCATCATCTAGATTTCGACCACTGTAGGCGCTCCGGCCTTTGTCGAGGAACGTGTATTCTTTGGTTGTGGCTAGTTCAAGACCGTGCTCCTGACAGTATCTCACTGCCGCATCCTTCTGACGGCGGTAGCTATCGCCCTTTGCCTGCTCGGGACTGCTGAAACGGATGTAGCTGTAGGCTTTTGCACTCATGGTCTGAACGTTGTGTAGGTGATGTTTTGCAACCTATCACAAATCTAGCAGGTTGTGGGCACCGGCCGCTGCCACCAGCAGGGCGCGCTTGGCCGCCACCTGCCCCTGCACCTCGCTGAGGTCAGGGTAGGGCCGGCTGTGCAGCAGCAGGCCATTGGCGGCGTAGGGTGGCAGTGGCACCTGCCCATTGAGATGGGCCACCAGCTCCAGCAGATGGCCCACCGCGTAGACCACCAGCCCGCTCGCCAGGCTCGCCTCCTCGGCGTTCTCCCGTGGCACCACCAGCGCCCGCCCGGCCTCCCTGGCCGCCAAGGCTGCAGGCAACACGCCCTGCACCGGGCGCAGGCTACCGGAGAGTGCCAGTTCGCCGAGGCATTCGATCTCGCTCAAGGTCGCCGCCGGCACCTGGCCGTTGGCGGCGAGGATGCCCAGAGCGATGGCCAGGTCGTAGCGGCCGCCGTCCTTGGGCAGGTCGGCGGGGGCGAGGTTCTGGGTGATGCGCCGGGCTGGGTAGTCCAGGCCGGAATTGACGATGGCGCTGCGTACCCGGTCCTTGCTTTCCTTGACGGTGGTTTCGGGCAGGCCGACCAGGGTCAGTGTGGGCAGGCCGTTGGCCAGGTGGGTTTCGACGCTGACAGCCGGCGCCAGCACTCCGACCTGGGCGCGGCTGTGGACGAGGGCGAGGGACATGGACACTCCGTGGTCGCTTGTGGAAAAGCCGCTTCCTGCGGTCACGGAAGAATAGTGAGCGATGGTGAGGGGCACTGGGAAAGAGTGCATCCGGATTTTACTGCGGATGCCTGGGGACTGGGTCTTGGGATTGCCCCAATGCTGGTCAGCCAGGGCTTTCAGCTGTCATTTGGGGCTGCAAAGCAGCCCCATGCTCAAGGTGTCAGGGCTTGGCGCCCAGGATGATGTGCGAGGCCTTGATCAACGCCGTGGCCGCCACGCCCGGCGTCAGGCCCAGCTCCTGCACCGCCTCGCGGGTGACGATGGCAGACACCTCGGTACCGCCTGCCAACTGCAGCACCACCTCGGCGTTCACCGCACCGTCGCCGACCCGCACCACCTTGCCTTGCAGGGCGTTGCGCGCCGACAGCCTGTAGCCGTCGGCATCGGTCATCAGCACCACCCAGGGCGCCTTGACCAGGGCCACGGCCTGCTTGCCGACGTTGATGTTCAGGTTGTGCAGGCTGGCCATGGTGACCACCGCCACCAGTTTCTCGCCGCCGCCCAGGGTCAGTTCGACCTCGGCGTTGACCGCGCCAGGCTGGACGTTGCTGACGGTACCTTCGAAGACATTGCGGGCACTGACTTTCATGGGAGCCGCTCCGTGTGTCGGTTGTTATTCCTGGATTGTCGGCGCCATCCGGGCTTCCAGCTCAGCGACTTGTCGCTCCAGGGCTTCCAGGCGCGCGCGGGTGCGGGCCAGGACGACCATCTGGCTGTCGAATTCTTCCCGGCTGACCAGGTCGAGCTTGCTGAAGGCACTCTGCATCAGGATCTTGAACTGGCTCTCCAGTTCGGCCCGTGGCGGCGTGTTGTCGCCGTTGAACAGGCGCGAGGCCTGGTCGCTCAGGGCATCGAGAAAGGCTTTGGGCGCGAGCATGTTCGGCGTTCCGCTAATCATGGAAAAGGAGGGCAGTGTAGCACGCTGCCTGGCGGGCCTTGCGCTGCACACTTTTTGCGCAGGGCGGCCGAGGTGTGCGCACCGAAGTTGTGCATCTTTTCTCTGCTGGCGACTGGCCAATGCCGGGCTTTTTCCACAACTGATTGTTTTCACTGGCTTTCCATGACCTGGCAAGGTTTCTGCAAAGACCTTGGCAAGCCATGCACTGATGCAGTTCCTTGTGACCAGGCAGTGCGCAGGTGGAGCTGAAAGGCCCTTCGTCATTGCCGCGACATGCGTCGGCGGGGGAGGAGGGAGTCGACGACGGGTTACAAAGCCAGGCGCTGCGCTTAGACTTGAGACGGGTTTGTTTTCCTGGGGCAAGTCCACCAAATCGGGAGAGAGTTTCATGAAGCTAGTCACTGCCATCATCAAGCCGTTCAAGCTGGACGACGTGCGCGAGTCGCTGTCGGAAATCGGCGTGCAGGGCATCACCGTGACCGAAGTCAAGGGCTTCGGTCGGCAGAAAGGCCACACCGAGCTGTATCGCGGTGCCGAGTACGTGGTCGATTTCCTGCCCAAGGTGAAGATCGATGTCGCCATCGACGACAAAGACCTTGACCGGGTGATCGAAGCCATCACCAAGGCCGCCAACACCGGAAAGATCGGTGACGGCAAGATCTTCGTGGTCAATCTGGAGCAGGCGATCCGCATCCGTACCGGCGAAACCGATACCGACGCGATCTAAGAAAAAGCCTCACCAAACCCAACGCCCCAGGAGAAAACAACATGACTCTGCGCAAGATCGCAGGGCTAGGAGCCCTATTGTCCCTCGTAATGCCTGGCCTGGCCCTGGCAGAGGAAGCCACCCCGGCGCTCAACGCCGGTGACACCGCCTGGATGCTCACCGCCACCGCGCTGGTGCTGTTCATGACCATTCCGGGCCTGGCCCTGTTCTACGGCGGCATGGTGCGTTCGAAGAACGTGTTGTCGGTGATGATGCAATGCTTCGCCATCACCGGCCTGATGAGCATCCTGTGGATGGTCTATGGCTACAGCCTGGCGTTCGATACCACCGGTATGGAACAGGGCGTGGTCAACTTCAATTCCTTCGTGGGCGGTTTCTCCAAGGCATTCCTCAGCGGCGTGACCCCTGACAGCCTGACCGCGGCGTTCCCCGAGGCGGTGTTCATCACCTTCCAGATGACCTTCGCCATCATCACCCCGGCGCTGATCGTCGGTGCCTTCGCCGAGCGCATGAAGTTCTCCGCCATGCTGATCTTCATGGGCGTGTGGTTCACCCTGGTCTACGCTCCGATCGCGCACATGGTCTGGAGCGGTGACGGCGCGCTGATGTGGGACTGGGGCGTGTTGGACTTCGCCGGTGGCACCGTGGTGCACATCAACGCCGGTATCGCCGGCCTGGTCTGCTGCCTGGTGCTGGGCAAGCGCAAGGGCTACCCCACCACGCCAATGGCGCCGCACAACCTGGGCTACACCCTGATGGGCGCGGCCATGCTGTGGATCGGCTGGTTCGGCTTCAACGCCGGCTCCGCCGCAGCCGCCAACGGCACCGCCGGCATGGCCATGCTGGTGACCCAGATCGCCACGGCTGCCGCGGCCTTGGGCTGGATGTTCGCCGAATGGATCGGTCACGGTAAGCCAAGCGCCCTGGGCATCGCCTCCGGCGTGGTCGCCGGCCTGGTGGCCATCACCCCGGCCGCCGGCACCGTCGGCCCGATGGGCGCCCTGGTGATCGGCCTCTGCTCGGGCGTGATCTGCTACTTCTGCGCCACCAGCCTCAAGCGCAAGCTCGGCTATGACGACTCCCTCGACGCCTTCGGCGTGCACGGGATCGGCGGTATCGTCGGCGCGATCCTCACGGGGGTCTTCGCCGCCCCGGCCCTGGGCGGGTTCGGCGAGGTCGTGGATATCGGCGCGCAGGTCTGGGTGCAGGCCAAGGGCGTGATTTTCACCGTGGTCTACACCGCCATCGTCACCTTCGTGATCCTCAAGGTGCTGGATGTGGTGATGGGCCTGCGGGTCAACGAAGAAGAAGAGTCGGTCGGCCTCGACCTGGCTCAGCACAACGAACGCGGCTACAACCTGTAACTGCGACGCGGTAAAAAATCTGCCCGGTTCGCCGGGCATTTTTTTGCCTGGAATTCGCTGTTCGGCGAAGAGCAAACGGTTTACCCGACACGTTCGTGACACGGCCCGAAAACTTACAGCTCACAGGGCATTCAGGGAGCTTTGCTTTTTCTCCGGGCGCGCTAGAATGCGCGCCGGAAGGGTGCTTGACGAGCTGTCCGCACACTTCGCCACCCTTTGCTAGGCTTGCCAATAGCACGGAGCCAGCAGGTGGCGCCGGGCTGTTCCGGCCAATGGCTCAAGGATTTCGTCAGGCCCTGCCAGGAGCAGGGTCTGCAGGGTGCCGGCCTCCCATCAGGAGGTGAACGCCCAGGGCAGTGGCCAACCCACGGCCAGTTGAATTTTCACCGATGGCTGCCGGTCTACGGCTGCACGGTCTATAACTAATCTGCTTTTCGCAAGTCATGAGGTAGAACATGAGCGACGACGATCTGGAAAACGATGACCTCGAAGTAGGCGATGAAGACGAGGGTGATGAGGGCCTCGACGCAGCAGCGGCAGATGATGTAGCCGAAGACGCTGGCGAAGACGACAGCCCCGCCCCCGCTGCGAAGGGCAAGGCCAAGGCCGCTGTCTCGGTTGACGACATGCCGAGCTTGGAAGCCAAGCAGAAGGAGCGCGATGCCTTGGCCAAGGCCATGGAAGAGTTCCTGGCGCGTGGCGGCAAGATCCAGGAGGTCGAGCCCAACGTGGTCGCCGATCCGCCCAAGAAGCCGGACAACAAGTACGGCAGCCGCCCTATCTGAGTGGTTGAATGCAAGAAAGCCCGCCGTCGCTGCGGGCTTTTTTGTGGGCGCTGTCGGCCCAAATGACGGCTGGAAAGTCTTAACTGACCGGCCTCGAGCTTGCTCTGCAGGGTGCCGAGCCCCTAGCGCCAGCGTGCCAGAACGTCGGGCAACTGCGACAACCGCTGGATCTGCGCATCCGGCGCCTGTTCGCCTTCCCAGGCCTTGCCCTGGGGGTTGAACCACACCGCTCGCAGCCCGGCGCGCTGGGCGCCGGCGATATCGTCCCCGGGGTGGTCGCCGATATGCACGGCGGCCTGCGCCTCTACTTCACCCCGGCGCAGGGCCTCCAGGAACGGGGCTGGGTCCGGCTTGCCGATCCCCAGGTCCTCGGCGCACAGGGCGAACCTGAAGTAGTCCGCCAGCCCCAGGCGGTGCACGTCGGCATTGCCGTTGGTGACCACGCCGAGGGTGTAGTGATGGCGCAGGATCTCCAGCACCGGCTGCACCTCGGGGAACACCTCGACCTGGTGTCGTGCGTGGAGGAACACTTCGAAACCTTCGTTGGCCAGCTCCTGGGCGTGCTTCTCGCTGTAGCCGACCTCTTCCAGGGCATGGAACAGCACGCGCCGACGCAGGGCGCTGATGCGGTGCTTGAGGCCCGGTTCGGCCTGCACCAGGCGTTCGCGGATGGCATACAGGTGCTCGACCGGTACGCTGCCCAGGCTTGGCGCGTTGGCTTCGAGCCAGTCGCGCAGGACGATCTCGGCGCTGGCGATCACCGGTGCGGTGTCCCACAGAGTGTCGTCCAGGTCGAAGGTGATCAGCTTGATGCTCATGAGTCTGTGCCTTTGCTGCGTTTGGCCCGGGGGTGGGCGCTGTCGTACACCGCGGCCAGGTGCTGGAAGTCCAGGTGGGTGTAGATCTGCGTGGTGCTGATGTCGGCATGGCCGAGCATCTCCTGTACCGCGCGCAGGTCCTGGGACGACTCCAGCAAGTGGCTGGCGAAGGAATGGCGAAGCATGTGCGGATGCAGGTGCTGGCCCAGCTCGCGCTCGCCGGCGGCCTTGACCCGCAGTTGGATGGCGCGTGGGCCCAGGCGCCGGCCCTGGCGGGAGAGAAACACCGCGTTATCCTGTGGGGCGCTGATACCGCGCAGCCGGAGCCACGCCTGCAACGCTTCGCGGGCCTTGCGGCCGACCGGCAACACGCGGGTCTTGCCGCCCTTGCCCAGCACCTGCACCAGCCCGCCTGCCAGGTCCAGATGCTCCAGGTCGAGGTTGGTCAGCTCCGACAGGCGCAGGCCGGACGAATAGAACAGTTCGAGGATGGCCTGGTCGCGGCGGGCGATGAAGTCGTCGTCGACGCCACCGTCGAGCAGTTGCAGGGCGCGATCGGTATCCAGCGCCTTGGGCAGCCGGCGCTCCCCTTTGGGTGGCGCCAGGCCGTTGGCCGGGTCGTGCTGGCACAGGCCCTCGCGGTTGAGGTAGCGGTACAGGCCGCGCACCGCCGAGAGCAGGCGTGCCAGGCTGCGGGCGGACTGGCCATGATGGTGCTGGCGCGCCACCAATTGGCGCAGTTGCTGGACCTGCAGCGCTTCCCAGCCAGCGATACCCTGGCTGTTGCAGAAGTCGATGACCTTTTCCAGGTCGCGGCGATAGGCCAGCTGGGTGTGTTCGGACACCTGGCGCTCGTTGCGCAGGTGTGCGCAATAAGCCTCCAGCTGGCGTTCCATCAGCGCACCGATCGCAGGGTCTGGGTGAAGCGCGGGAGGACGCGGCCGAGCACCTCGGCGATATAGCTCAGGAACAGGGTGCCAACGGAGCTCTTGTAGTGCTGCGGATCGCGGCTGCCGATCGCCAGCACGCCGTGCAGGCCCTGGTGCTCGAGGGTGGCGACGGCGCTGGAGCCGACCTCCTTGTGCTGTCCCTCGCCGAACAGGAAGGCCAGTTCGTGCTCGCGCAGGTTGCCACTGACCGTCTTGCCACTGCCCAGCAGCCCGCCAATGGCTTGCTGGGCCTCGGCGCTGCTGACCCAGCGGCCGACCGGGGCGGCATTCTCGCCGAACAGGATCAGGCTGACGAAGGGCACCTGGAACGCCTGGCGCAGGCTGTCCTCGACCGCCATCACCACTTCCTCCAGGCTGCTGGCATCCAGCAGGTCGAGGATCAGCCGGCGGGTCTTGTCGAACAGCCGGTCGTTGTCCCGGGCCACATCCATCAACTGCGACAGGCGATGGCGCATCTCGATGTTGCGGTCGCGCAGCAGCGTGAGCTGGCGTTCGACCAGCGACACGCTGTCGCCGCGCTGGTGCGGGATGCGCTGCTCGATGAGCAGCTCGTCGTGCTCGGCGAAGAACGTCGGGCGGGCACGCAGGTAGGCGACCACGGCCTCGTCATCGAGGTCGCTGGCCTGTTCGGGTAGAACCTGGGGCTGATCGGTCATGGAAGTCACTCGCTTAGAGACGAACCTGTCCCTCAAAGACACGTACGGCCGGGCCGGTCATCAGCACCGGTTTGCCGGGGCCGGCCCACTCGATGCTCAGGCGACCGCCTGGCAGGTCGATGGATACCGGCGAGTCCATCCAGCCCTGGCTGATGGCCGCCACCGCGGCCGCGCAGGCACCGGTGCCGCAAGCCTGGGTCTCGCCAGCACCACGCTCCCAGACGCGCAGGTTGGCGCGGTGGCGGTCGATGACCTGGATGAATCCGGCGTTGACCCGCTGCGGGAAGCGCGGATGGTGCTCGATCTTCGGGCCCAGTTCATGGACCGGGGCCGTGCGCACGTCGTCGACGCGCAGCACGCAATGGGGGTTGCCCATGGACACCGCGGCGATCGGGTAGATCTGGCCGTCGACCTCCAACGGATAGCTCAGCGCCTGGGCCTGGGCAACGAACGGGATGTCGGCCGGGGCGAGGCGTGGTGGGCCCATGTCGACACAGACCTGGCCATCGTTGCGCACGTCCAGCTCGATGATGCCGCCCTTGGTTTCCACACGGATGCGCTTTTTCGCGGTCAGGCGCTTGTCCTGCACGAAACGGGCGAAGCATCGCGCACCGTTGCCGCACTGTTCGACTTCGGAGCCATCGGCGTTGAAGATCCGGTAGCGGAAGTCCACGTCCGGGTTGTTCGGTGCCTCGACGATCAGCAGCTGGTCGAAGCCGACGCCGGTGTGGCGGTCGCCCCATTGCTTGGCATGCTTGGGCTGGATGTGCGCGTGCTGGCTGACCAGGTCGAGGACCATGAAGTCGTTGCCCAGCCCATGCATCTTGGTGAAACGCAGCAGCATGGGGTCACTCCGGCAGCAGGCTTTCGCCGGCGAACAGTTCGGCGATGGTTTCCCGGCGACGTACTTCATGGGCCTGGTCGCCGTCGACCAGTACCTCGGCGCAGCGGCCACGGGTGTTGTAGTTCGAGCTCATGACGAAACCATAGGCGCCCGCGGAGCGCACGGCCAGCAGATCGCCCTCGGCGAGGTTCAGCACGCGGTCCTTGGCCAGGAAATCGCCGGTCTCGCAGATCGGGCCGACCAGGTCGTAGGTGCGGCCTTCGCCCTCGCGCGGGGTGACGGCGTCGACCCCCATCCAGGCCTGGTACAGGGCCGGGCGGATCAGGTCGTTCATCGCCGCGTCGATGATGGCGAAGTCCTTGTGCTCGGTGTGCTTGAGGTATTCCACCCGGGTCAGCAGGACACCGGCGTTGGCCACGATGTAGCGGCCCGGCTCGAACACCAGGGCCAGGTCGCGCTCGCCCACGCGCTCGCGGATCGCCTTGATGTAGTCGGCCACCAGGGGCGGCTCTTCGTCACGGTAGCGCACGCCGACACCGCCGCCCAGGTCCAGGTGGCGCAGGTGAATGCCGCATTCGGCGAGGCGATCGACCAGCACCAGCAGGCGGTCGAGGGCATCGAGGAAGGGGGCGACGCTGGTCAGCTGCGAGCCGATGTGGCAGTCGACGCCGACCACGTCCAGGTTCGGCAGTTGCGCCGCGCGTACGTACAGGGCCTCGGCGTCGGTGATGGCGATGCCGAACTTGTTTTCCTTCAGGCCGGTGGAGATGTAGGGATGGGTACCGGCATCGACGTCCGGGTTGACCCGCAGCGAGACCGGTGCCTGCACGCCCATCTCGGCAGCGACTGCCTGCAGGCGTTCGAGCTCGTCGGCGGATTCGACGTTGAAGCAGTGCACGCCCACTTCCAGGGCGCGACGCATGTCCTGGCGGGTCTTGCCGACGCCGGAGAACACCACGCGATCGGCACGGCCACCGGCGGCCAGCACGCGCTCCAGCTCACCGCCGGAGACGATGTCGAAGCCTGCGCCCAGGCGGGCGAGCAGGTTCAGCACGCCGAGGTTGGAGTTGGCCTTGACGGCGAAGCAGACCAGGTGCGAGGTGCCCTCTAGGGCATCGGCGTAGCTGCGGTACTGGGCCTCGATGTGGGCTCGCGAGTACACGTAGGTGGGGGTGCCGAAACGTTCGGCGATGGCCGACAGGGCCACGCCTTCCGCGAACAGTTCGCCGTCGCGGTAGTTGAAAGCGTCCATTGGATTTCCTTACTGCGCTGGCGTCTGCTCGGGCTGCAGCTCAGGCTGCTGTTCCTGCGGCTGCGATGGCTGGGCGTGTTGGTGCTGGTGGGACTTTTGCTCTTTCCCATTGCCCTCTTCAGGCAGGTACAGGGGGCCCTTCTGACCGCAGGCCGAAACCAGGCAAGCAACCGCGACCAGCGCCGCAAGGGAGGAAATCAGGCGCTTCATTGGAGAAATCCTTTGAAATAAGCAGTATTGCGCCCGAGTATACCGAGCGACCGCCGGATTGCCTATGCAAGGGCTGGTCCGCCCGGCGGGCCAGCCTCGAGCGGCAAGCGGCAAGAAAAAGCAGCCTGGCGCATGCTTGGCTTTTTCTTGCCGCTCGGCGCTTGCAGCTTGCAGCTGATTGGCGTGAAGCTTTGCATTCCCGCCAAGTCGCCCGTATCTTGCCCGGCTTGCCGTAAGTAGCCAATTTCGAGGTTCCTGCAATGAGTTTGAGCGAAGCACGTTTCCATGATCTGGTCGACGCGACCCAACAGGCCCTGGAAGACCTGTTCGATGAGAGCGGCCTGGATGTGGACATGGAGAATTCCGCCGGGGTGCTGACCGTCAAGTTCGACAACGGCAGCCAGTTGATCTTCAGCCGCCAGGAGCCGCTGCGCCAGCTGTGGCTGGCCGATCGCTCCGGCGGCTTCCACTTCGACTACGACGAGCAGAGCGGCAAGTGGGTCTGCGAGAAGAGCGAGGAGCTGCTGGGCGAGATGCTCGAGCGTATCGTCTGGGAGCGGGCCGGCGAGAAGCTGGACTTCGACGAGATCTGAGATGAGCGACCCGGCACGGCCCCCGAAGCCGCTCTACAGCAACGTCAGCCCGGCGGTACCTTCGCCGTGCGTGAACGTCTGCCGGCTCGATGAGCACAAGGTCTGTCGTGGCTGTTTCCGGCCGGTGGAGCACATCCGCGAATGGCGCTCGGCCGATGACGAGCGACGCCGGCAGATCTGCCGAGAGGCCCAGGCCCGACGGGGGCAGTACGCCGCGCAGTGACGGCCGGGCTTGAGTATTTGCCCGGCTGTGGTAGTGTCGAACCCAGCGTCGGTGATGCCGAAAGTATTCACAAACCCCGCCCTTGGGCGGGGTTTTGCTTTATTTGCCTGTTAAAAAGGAGTCTGACTGGATCATGAGCACCAAGCCTTCCCTCATCCTCACCCGATTGGACGTACAGCGTCTCGAGCGTCTGATCGACAGCCTCGATGAAAGTACGCCGGGTGTGCTCGCCCTGCAGGACGAGCTGGACCGCGCCGACCAGGTTGTCGGTCACGAGGAGGTCCCGGCCGGTGTAGTGACCATGAATTCGCGCGTGCACTGCCGCGAAGAAGCCAGTGGCAAGGACTACCACCTGACCCTGGTCTATCCCAAGGACGCAGGGCCTGAAGGGAGCGTCTCCATTCTCGCGCCGATCGGCTGTGCGTTGCTGGGGCTGTCGGTGGGCGACCAGATCGACTGGCCGGCCCCTGGTGGCAAGACCCTCAAGCTCACCCTGCTGGATGTCGAATACCAGCCGGAGGCGGCGGGCGACTACGACCTGTAGGCGGTTTTCGCGGTAGCGGTGCCGGCCACCTGGGGACGCGAAGCGGCCCCAATGAAGGCCTGCAGGGCCCCACTAGGGCTCCAGGGCCGCCTGCAACTGCTCCAGCCCATCGTTGAGCGCCTGCTCCAGCTCGCGCTTGTAGCGCAGGTAGAGCACCGTCGAGCCTTGGTCGTCCTCCAGTAGCTCGGACAGGTCCAGGTCGGTGATGTAGCAGCGGTAGTTGCCGGCGCTGCGACGCCGGCCGATGATCTGGCGGGCAACCACGGCGTAGAGCTGGTCGCCATGCTCCAGTTCGGAGAACTCCTGCTGGTCGCAGTAGAGCGTGACGTGCACATCGTCGCCCGTGCCAGCCTGCAGGATCGCCTGTACCTCATAGTAGGGCTGGTCGCTGCCATCGCTCGGCGCCGGACGCGGCTCCAGACTGCGGGCCTTGCCGGCACCGGAGGGCTGCAACTGGTAGTAGAGGATGTCCAGCGATGCCTGTTGCAGGCTGTCGAGCGGCAGCAGGGCGTCGCGGCGTATCACTACCGAACGCAAGAAGCGCTGCAGGGGCAGCAGCAGGTGGGTTTCGTCCTGCAAGGGCAGGCGCTGCTGCCAGAGGGCGTTGTACTCGTCCAGCACGTAGAGGTCGGCCCAGCCGTCGAGCAGGCGATAGAACACCTGGATGCAGCCCGGTTGCCCTTGCCCCAGGATCAGCGGCAGGTCGTGATCCTGCAGGGCATTGGCGTCCAGGTGCAGGGGGCTGTACTCACCGCGCTCCTCGCCCAGGCAATCAAGCACGGCCTCGTGGTCGGCGAGGGTGGCCAGGCTGACCTGCCCAGGCTGCAGCTCCAGCACATGGGTGTACTGCGCCACCTGCAGCAGGTAGCGATGGTTCAGCGCCTGGTCGAGCAGCGACTGCGCGGTATCGAAGATATCCTCGACCCGCTGGCGGATGGCCTGGGCGCGGTTGTGGCAGAAGCAGCGTACCCGCAGCCGTGGCCGGTGCTTGCGCTGGCCGAGGCTGTTGAGGAAGTCGCGCAGGCAGCGCACCAGCGCGTGCTCGCCGTCGTAGCGCTGCACCAGCACTTCGTTCCAGCTGTTGAGGGTGACCTGGTCGAGGGTCAGCACCAGGTTCTCGCGCACACCGGCGTAGCTCAGCGAGTCGGTGCGCTCGGTGGTCATCAGAATGTTCAGGTCGCGATGATGGCGCAGCGGGTCGATGCCGACGTTGACCAGCAGCAGGATCTCGTCGGCCACGCTCGGCTGCAGCAGGCGGATCTCGCTGACGGTTTCCAGCGGCAGCGCAATGGTCTGTTGCAGGCTGCCCAGCAGGTTGAACAGCTCGAATTCGCTCAGGTCGCTGACCCCGGGGTGCAGGGCCAGGCGTGTGCTGCTGTCGATCACCCCGTTGCGATGGGCCCAGGTGAGCAGTTCGAGCAGTTCGCGGCAGCGCTTGATCGGGCTGAAGTGCTCCCATTCGTGCACGCCGAGGTTGCCATTGTACAGCCCCCAGTGGTGGGTCCCGGGCTCCTTGCGGTTGGGCGATTGGACCAGGGTCAGGGTATCTTCGGCCAGGTCCGGGGCGATGCCTGGGTTGATCACCTCGATCTTGCCAGCGCGGCGCTCGAAGGCAGCGTACAGGCGGCGGCCGAGGACGTTGAGGTCGCGCTGGTCGGCGCGGCTGCTGGCGTTCTGGCTGCGGGCGAACTGGCCGAGGAAGCGGTAGCTGTGGTTCAACTCGGCCACCAGCTCACGGCGCTCGGCAGCTACCTGGCGTACCTTCCACTGGCTGCGGCTGTCGAGCATGGCCAGTTGGCGCAGGTTCCAGCCCCATTCCTCGGCCAGGCGCCCGAGCAACCGGCGTTGCCAACCGCCGACACGTGAGCGGCCGGGTTCGCTGAGCTTCTTGTTGACCTTCAGGTACAGAGCGCGCCGCACCAACTCCAGGCGTGCGGTTTCGCCCCGGCGTTGCAGGTAGCGCTCGATGCGCCGGTAGACCATCACGTAGGGGTCGAGCTCGTCGAGGTCCAGGCGATTGGCGAACACTGCCTGTTTGTAGTCCAGGCTCAGGCAGCGTACCTCGGGGTGCTCGCTGGCATAGGCTTCGGTCAGCAGCAGCTTGAGCACCGACTTGTAGGGCGAGTCGATGCCCTTGAACAGTTGCCACAGCCCGGCACCGACGAATTCGCCCGGCGGGATGTGCGCCAGGTGGCCGAGGTCGAGGTCGTCCTCGGCACGGATGAAACGCTTGGACAGCAGCACCTGGGTGTATTCCCGGTAGTTGTGCTCCTGGTAGACCGGGACCAGCCACCACAGCGGCGTGCGGCCGGCCAGCCAGATCGCCGTGCGGTAGAACTCGTCGAGTAGCAAGTAATGCTGGGTGGTGCCGCAGTCATCGGAGCCGAGCTGGCCATCGCGTTCACCCTGGACGAACCCCTGGGGCTCGATGAGGAAGAAGTGCGCCTCGGCGCCTTGGCTGGCGGCCCAGGCCTCGAGCAACTGGCACTTGCGCCGCAGCTCGGCCATCTCGGCCTCGCCGAGGTTCGCGGCATGGCAGACCCACAGGTCCATGTCGCTCTGCTCGGCCTGGGCAAGGGTACCCAGGCTGCCCATCAGGAACAGGCCATGGATCGGTCGCGGTGGGTTGCCATGGCGGGCCTTGTGGGTGAACGAGCGGGCCAGGCGCTGGGCCTCGGCCAGCAGCTGGACGTCGGGCTCGAACCCCGAGACACCGGCCGGTGTGTTGCCCGAGACATAGCCGGGCAGCAACGGGTGGTTGACGTGGAACAGCAGCGGCAGCAGGGTCAACACCTGCTGCTGGCGCGTGGACAACCCCTCCATGGCCCGCTCCAGTCGCCCCTGGTTGAGCTGCAGGAAGCGCGCACGCAGCTTCGCCAGCTCCTTGCGGTCGATGCCTTGTTCCAGGTCGGGGCGGATTTCGTGGGGGTGGTTCATTGCGCACTCAGGCAGGCCAGGGGAGCACTGGCGAGTTTAGCCTGAGTGCGGCGCTCGGATAAGCGTTGGCTGGGTTATTGACGTCATTTTCCTCGCGGGCGTGGGGCTTTTTCGCGGCAGTTCGGCGCCCCGGCAGGCCCCCACAGGAACAACGCCGTCCTTGAGGGCGCCGGCGAACCTGTGGGAGCTTGCCCGCGCAAAGGGCGCTGCGAACTCAAGCCGGCTGCACGGCCTTGAGGATGGTCAGCAACTGCTGGACGTTCTCGGCGGCATCCAGCCCCAGGCTGGTCAGGTAGCCGCCATCGGGCTGGGTGGTCAGTTGCTTGTCGTGCAGGCGCCGGGCCGCGGCGACCAAAGTGGGGGAGGCGTTGCTGTGGACCTTGATGCCTTCCTGGCTGCTGTCCAGGTTGAACAGGGCGAGGACTTCCAGTTCGGCGATCAGTTCGGGGGTGAAGGACATGGATGACTCCTGACTTCCAGACAAGGATGGCGGCACCGTTGCCGGCGCCTGATCCAGGAGTGTAGTCAGGCTTCGTCGTTGTCGCCTTGATCTGCTTCAGGTGGCAGCTCGGGCAAGGCGCGCAGGGCGTTCTCGTACCATTGGCCATTGAACGGCCGGTCCTCGTCGAGCATGGCGTCGATCTCGATGGCCAGCACATGGGCCATGAGGTTGAGGATGTCCTCGCGTTCGTAGCCGACCAGGGTCAGCTTATTGAAGGTGGCCTTGGCCGCTGCTGGCTCGCCGCTTTCGATCTGGTTCTCGATGGCCTGAATCAGGGTCGCTTCGACGAAGGCTTCCTCGTCATTGTTGTCGATGTCGCTGGGTTCGCTCATGGCGCTGCTCCTGTGGTGGGGCACACAGTGTGCCATGCCCGCACTGCGGATGCCCTGTCATCGACAGCTCGCATGATGCTGGCCAGGCCAGGGCGATCGGTCTATAACAGCCGGGCCATCCCCACACGGCCTGGAGGCTGTATCAATGCTCAAGCTTCACGGATTCGCGGTCAGCAACTACTACAACATGGTCAAGCTGGCCCTGATGGAAAAAGGCTTGCCCTTCGAAGAGGTGCCGTTCTTCGCCGGCCAGAGCCCGCAGGCCCTGGCCATCAGCCCACGCGGCAAGGTGCCGGTGCTGGAGACCGAACAGGGTTTTCTCAGCGAGACCTGCGTGATCCTCGACTATATCGAGCAGACCCAGGCCGGCAAGCCACTGCTGCCGGCGGATGCCTTCGCCCAGGCCAAGGTGCGCGAGTTGCTCAAGGAGATCGAGCTGTACATCGAGTTGCCGGCCCGTACCTGCTACCCCGAGGCGTTCTTCGGCATGGCGGTGGAGCCGGTGATCAAGGAACGCGCCCGCAGCGAGCTGCTGGCCGGTTTCGCCACGCTCAAGCGCAACGGCCGCTTCGCCCCCTACGTGGCGGGCGAGCAGTTGACGCTGGCCGACCTGATGTTCTGTTTCTCGGTGGACCTGGCCTGCCTGGTGGGCAAGAAGGTGCTGAACATCGATTTCCTGGCGGACTTCCCGCAGGCAGGGGCATTGCTGGAGAAGCTGGGAGAGAACCCGCACATGGCGCGGATCGTGGCGGACAAGGACGCGGCGATGCCGGCGTTCCTGGAGATGATGCGCAGCAAGCGCTGAGGGGGATGCCGCGAGCGAGGGCGTAGCCCTCGCACTGGGGGAAGCCTTAGCGCGAAGCCAGCAGCGCCTTGCCCCGGGCCACGGCTGCACGCACCTGCGCCGGCGCGGTGCCGCCGATATGGTCACGGGCGTTGACCGAGCCTTCCAGGGTGAGCACGGCGAACACGTCCTGCTCGATCTGGTCGCTGAACTGGCGCAGCTCGTCCAGGCTCATCTCGGCCAGGTCCTTGCCGGTGTCGACGCCGTACTTCACCGCGTGGCCGACGATCTCGTGGCAGTCACGGAAGGGCAGGCCACGGCGCACCAGGTAGTCCGCCAGGTCGGTCGCGGTGGAGAAGCCGCGCAGGGCCGCCTCGCGCATCACCGCGTGGCGCGGTTTGATCGCCGGGATCATGTCGGCGAAGGCGCGCAGGGAGTCGCGCAGGGTGTCGGCGGCGTCGAACAGCGGTTCCTTGTCTTCCTGGTTGTCCTTGTTGTAGGCCAGCGGCTGGCCTTTCATCAGGGTCAGCAGGCCGGTCAGGGCGCCGAACACGCGGCCGCTCTTGCCGCGAACCAGCTCGGGGACGTCCGGGTTCTTCTTCTGCGGCATGATCGAGCTGCCGGTGCAGAAGCGATCAGGCAGGTCGATGAACTGGAACTGGGCGCTGGTCCACAGCACCAGTTCCTCGGAGAAGCGCGACAGGTGCATCATCGCTACGCTTGCAGCCGCGCAGAATTCGATGGCGAAGTCACGGTCCGACACGCCGTCGAGCGAGTTGCCGGCCACGGCCTCGAAGCCCAGCAGCTTGCAGGTCAGCGCGCGGTCGATCGGGTAGGTGGTACCGGCCAGCGCGGCGCTGCCCAGGGGCATGCGGTTGGTGCGCTTGCGGCAGTCGACCAGGCGCTCGTAGTCGCGGCTGAGCATCTCGAACCAGGCCAGCAGGTGGTGGCCGAAGGTGACCGGCTGGGCGGTCTGCAGGTGGGTGAAGCCGGGCATGATGGTCTCGGCCTCACGCTCGGCCTGCTCCAGCAGGCCCTGCTGCAGGCGGGTGATCTCGGCCAGGATCAGGTCGATCTCGTCGCGCAGCCACAGGCGGATGTCGGTGGCCACCTGGTCGTTGCGGCTGCGGCCGGTGTGCAGCTTCTTGCCGGTGATGCCGATGCGGTCGGTCAGGCGGGCCTCGATGTTCATGTGCACGTCTTCCAGGTCGACGCGCCAGTCGAAGGTGCCGGCCTCGATCTCGCCCTGGATGGTCTTCAGGCCGTCGATGATGGCGTCGCGCTCGGCATCGGTGAGTACGCCGACCTGTGCCAGCATGGTGGCGTGGGCGATCGAACCCATGATGTCGTGGCGATACAGGCGCTTGTCGAAATCGACCGAGGCGGTGAAGCGGGCGACGAAGGCGTCGACGGGCTCACTGAAGCGGCCGCCCCAGGACTGATTGGTCTTGTCGGTGCTCATGGATTCACTCGTTGAAGGCGTGAACGAAAAAAGTGGCGTCGATCATAACAGGGTTGAGGCCTGCGCCGCAGGGGCGTCGGTCGAGAGAAACCCCGGCGAGGCGGAGGCGGGCGGGTCCTGGGGATATTCAATGATTGAACGGCAGTGTTCCACGGACCGTCTACAGTTGGACAAAGGGCTGGCGGCGAAACTGCCAGGCCAGTGAATCTTTGGCCATCGCGTCGGTCTAGAGCGTGACCGCGGTGTCGGTCGCCCTACACCTGTCTACGCTATACCGATGCGAGACTCACTCAGGAATCCAGCGCAATTATGAATGTCCTGATCGTTGATGACGAACCCCAAGCCCGCGAACGCCTGAGCCGGCTGCTCGGCGAGCTTGAGGGCTACACCGTGCTGGAGCCCAGCGCCACCAACGGCGAGGAGGCCCTGGCCCTGATCGACAGCCACAAACCCGATGTGGTCCTACTGGACATCGGCATGCCTGGCCTGGACGGCCTGCAGGTGGCCGCCCGGCTGTGCGAGCGCGAGGCGCCGCCGGCCGTGGTGTTCTGCACCGGCGACGACGAATACGGCAGCCAGGCCTTCAAGGACAGCACCCTCAGCCACGTGACCAAGCCGATCCAACCCCAGGCCCTGCGCGAAGCCCTGCGCAAGGCCGACAAACCCAATCGCGCCCAGCTCGCGGCCCTGACCCGGCCGGCCAACGAGGGCGGCGGCCCGCGCAGCCACATCAGCGCACGAACGCGCAAGGGCATCGAGCTGATCCCCTTGCCGCAGGTCATCTATTTCATCGCCGACCACAAGTACGTGACCCTGCGCCATGAGGCCGGGGAAGTGTTGCTGGACGAGCCATTGAAGGCCTTGGAGGACGAGTTCGGTGAACGTTTCGTGCGCATCCACCGCAACGCGCTGGTGGCCCGGGAGCGCATCGAGCGTCTGCAGCGCACGCCGCTTGGGCATTTCCAGCTGTTCCTCAAAGGCCTGGATGGCGATGCCCTGACCGTCAGCCGGCGTCATGTGGCGGGTGTGCGCAAGATGATGCAGACGCTCTGACACGGGCTTCACGGTATGGCAAGGGCCTAGCCCTTGTTCGTGGCCAGGCGACAGCCGCTCAGTCAATACTTTCAGCTGCCAGCTGGGGCCGCTTCGCGCCCCATCGTCGGCAAGGCAGCCTCGGATGATAAAACACCGCGCCTACAGGGTAGCCTGATGACCTGGATCTGCTGGCAAGGCCGGCGGAGCTGTTATGATCGGCGGTATTTCTCTGGATCGGGGCGTTTCATGTCCACTCGCGAAATCCGTATTGCCACCCGTAAAAGTGCCCTGGCCCTGTGGCAGGCCGAATATGTCAAGGCCCGCCTGGAGCAGGCCCACCCGGGCCTCGTGGTGACCCTGGTGCCCATGGTCAGCCGCGGCGACAAGTTGCTCGATGCGCCCCTGGCGAAGATCGGTGGCAAGGGGTTGTTCGTCAAGGAGCTGGAAACCGCGTTGCTGGACAACGAGGCCGATATCGCCGTGCACTCGATGAAGGACGTGCCCATGGACTTCCCCGAAGGCCTGGGCCTGTACTGCATCTGCGAGCGCGAGGACCCACGCGACGCCTTCGTTTCCAATCGCTTCGCCAGCCTCGACGCGCTGCCGGCCGGCAGTGTCGTCGGCACCTCCAGCCTGCGTCGCCAGGCCCAGTTGCTGGCGCGCCGTCCGGACCTGGAAATCCGCTTCCTGCGTGGCAACGTCAATACCCGCCTGGCCAAGCTCGATGCCGGCGAGTACGACGCCATCATCCTCGCTGCGGCCGGCCTGATCCGCCTCGGCTTCGAGGCACGCATCACCTCGACCATCGGTGTCGATGACAGCCTGCCGGCCGGTGGCCAGGGGGCCGTGGGCATCGAATGCCGCAGTGCCGATCATGAAATCCATGCCCTGCTGGCACCCCTGCATCATGCCGACACCGCCGACCGCGTGGTGGCCGAGCGAGCCCTGAACAAGCGCCTCAACGGCGGTTGCCAGGTGCCGATCGCCTGCTATGCCGTGCTCGAAGGCGAGCAGTTGTGGCTGCGCGGCCTGGTCGGCCAGCCCAGCGGCGGTACCTTGCTGCGCGCCGAGGCACGCGCTCCGCGCAGCGCCGCCGAGGCGTTGGGCGTGCAGGTCGCCGAAGACCTGCTCAGCCAGGGCGCCGAGGCCATTCTCAAGGATGTCTATGGCGAGGCCGGACACCCGTGAGCCCCTGGCGCCTGCTGCTGACCCGGCCCGAGGAAGACTGCCAGGCACTGGCGCAGAGCCTCGCTGCCGCCGGCATCGCCAGCAGTTGCCTGCCATTGCTGGCCATCGAGCCGGTGGTGCTGGACGCCCGGCAAGGCCAGCGCCTGGCCAACCTGCGCGACTACCAGGCGATCATCGTGGTCAGCAAGCCGGCCGCGCGCCTGCTGCTCGAGCAACTGGCCGGGGCGGGCCTGCCGCCGCCTCGCCGGGGCTGGTTCACGGTGGGCGCAGCCACGGCGCGGATTCTCCAGGATCAGGGCCTGCTGGTCGACTTCCCCGCTGACGGCGATGACAGTGAAGCCTTGCTCGCACTGCCGGTCCTGGGCGAGGCTATCGCCGCCGTCGCCACGCCGCGCGTGCTGGTCGTGCGGGGTGTGGGAGGTCGCGAACTGCTGGCCGAGCGTCTTGGGGAGCAAGGTGCTAGTGTCGATTATCTGGAACTGTATCGCCGCCAGTTGCCGGATTACCCGGAGGGGACCCTGGTGCGTCGAATCGAGGCGGAACGCCTCAACGGCCTGGTGGTCAGCAGTGGGCAAGGTCTTGAACACCTGCTGCGCCTGGCGGGTGCCGACTGGCCGCGCCTGGCGCGTGTGCCGTTGTTCGTGCCGAGCCCCCGGGTCGCCGAACAGGCCCGGGCGGCGGGCGCCCAACAGATCGTGGATTGCCGTGGCGCCAGTGCCGCGGCCTTGCTGGCAGCCGTGCAGCGTAGCGCTGCACCTGCCTCCTAAGGCGCTAAGCTCAATGCGACGCGCCCCCATGCAAAGGATGGATACGTGAGCGAAACTGTCTTGTCCAACAACGAACAGCCATCGGCGCCCGAGACGCCGGAAACCCCCGTCGCCAAACCTGCCAAGCGCTCTGGCAATGGCTTGGCATTGCTGGCCCTGCTGCTGGGCGCGGCCGGGATCGCGGTCGGGGGCTGGGGAGCCTGGCAGGTCCGCCAGCTGCAAGGCAGCGAGCAGGGCCAGGGCCAGCACCTGCAGGCCCTGAGTGAACGCACCAGCGCGCTGCAGCAGCGAGAGCAGCAGATCAGCGCGCAACTGGCCAGCCTGCCGGCGGCCAGCGAGCTGGAAGACCGACGCCGCCTGGTGGCGCAGTTGCAGGGCGACCAGCAGCGCCTGAGCCAGCGCCTGGAAACCGTGCTCGGCGAGAGCCGCAAGGAATGGCGACTGGCCGAAGCCGAGCACCTGCTGCGTCTGGCCACCCTGCGCCTGTCGGCCCTGCAGGACATCGCCAGCGCCAAGGCCCTGGTCGAAGGCGCCGACGAGATCCTGCGCGAGCAGAGCGACCCGGGCGCCTTCGCCGCCCGCGAGCAACTGGCCCGCAGCCTGGCGATGCTCGACAGCACCCAGCAGCCTGACCGTACCGGCCTGTTCCTCAAGCTCGCGGCCCAGCGCGAGCTGGTGCAGCAGCTCAGCGCCCAGTCCCCCGAGTTCGACAGCAATGCCGACGCCCTCGGTGCCCTGACCGCCGACGGCGATGGAGCCAGCCGCTGGTCCCAGTGGTGGGCAGAAATCTCCAAGTACTTCCAGATCGAGTTCAACGCCGACGAGAACGTGCGTCCGTTGCTGGCCGGGCAATCGCTCAACCAGTTGCGCCTGGCCCTGAGCCTGACCATCGAGCAGGCGCAGTGGGCGGCGCTCAACGGCGAGGCCAAGGTCTACACCCAGGCCCTGGACGATGCGCGCAGCGTGCTGCTGGCCAACTTCAACGCCGACAACCCGCAGAGCAAGGCCATGCTCGACAGCCTCAACGCGCTGGCCGAGCAGCCGGTCTCGGTGGTCACGCCCGACCTGAGCGAGAGCCTGGCTGCGGTGCAGGCCTACATCCAGCGTCGCCACCTGCCGGCCGAAGCCGAAGGGGGCAAGCCATGAAGCGTGTCTACCTGCTGGCGGTGCTGGCGATCGTGGTGGCCGCGGCGCTGGGGATCGCCGTTGCCAAGCACAGTGGCTACGTGCTGATCGCCTATGGCGGGTTCCGTTACCAGTCGGGGCTGTGGGCGGCATTGGCGGCGCTGGTGGCCATCGTCGGGGCGCTCTGGCTGTTGCGCTACCTGGTCGGCCTGGTGTTGACCTCGAGCGGTGTGGTCAACCCCTGGTCGCGGCGCAACCGTAGTCGGCGTACTCGCATCGCCATCGAGCAAGGCCAATTGGACCTGGCCGAGGGCCGCTGGGCAAGTGCCCAGCGCCACTTGCACCGGGCTGCCGAAGCCGAGCGCCAACCACTGCTCTATTACCTTGGCGCCGCACGTGCGGCCAACGAGCTGGGCCGTACCGAGGACAGCGACAACCTGCTCGAGCGCGCTCTCGAACGCCAGCCACAGGCGGAACTCGCCATCGCCCTGACCCATGCCCAGTTGCAGATGGACCGTGGCGATGCCGAGGGGGCGCTCGACACCCTGCTGGCCATGCAAGAGCGTCACCCGCACAACGCCCAGGTGCTGCGCCTGCTGCAGCGCCTGCACCTGGAGCGGGGCGATTGGCCGGCGCTGATCCGCCTGCTGCCCGATTTGCGCAAGGGCAAGGTACTGCCGGCCAAGGAGCTGGCAGAGCTGGAACAGCGCGCCTGGGGCCAGAACCTGTGCCTGGCGGCGACCCGTGGCGAGGATGCCCAGGCCGCCCGCCAGGGCCTGGAGCGTGCCTGGCAGCAACTTACCGCTGCCCAGCGTCAGGAGCCGCAGTTGGTGCTGGCCTACGCCGAGCAACTGCGCCAGGTCGGTGCCCAGGGCGAGGCCGAGCAGGTGCTGCGCACCGCGCTCAAGCGCCAGTACGAAAGCCACCTGGCTCGCTTGTACGGCCTGGTACGGGGCGATGATCCGGCGCGCCAGCTGCAGGCTGCCGAGGGCTGGCTCAAGGAGCACCCCGAGGATGCGAGCCTGCTGCTGACCCTGGGCCGCCTGAGCCTGCAGAACCGTCTGTGGGGCAAGGCGCGCGACTACCTGGAAAGCAGCCTGCGCCTGGAGCGTAACCCAGAGACCTGCGCCGAGCTGGCCCGCCTGCTCGCCGGCCTGGGCGAAACCGAGCGCAGCAACCAGCTGTTCCAGGAAGGCCTGGGCCTGTTGGACGAGCGCCTGCTGGCCCTGCCATTGCCCGAGGGGATGCGAGCCTGAGTACCCCCAAGCGCCCGCGCCAGTGCGCGGGCGCTTGGGTTTGTGGATTTTCCAGCCGCAAAGGCTGGGTTTGCGCTTTCCTTCTTCGGAAATTTCCTACTGATTGTTGAAAACTTTCCTTGTCAATCAGCGACTTGTCCCCACTGTAGCGCCTTGAAACAAAGCGCGCCTTTCCTCTACCGTTCCAAGCCATATCTTCAACCCGGGACCTACATCGCTCATGCTGCTGGCCCGTTTGCATACGTTCTTTCTTCCTGCCTGGCTCGCCTCGCTGGCGGTGCTGGCTGCCTCTTTCCACCTCGAAAGCGTTCTGGGCCTGGTGCCGTGCCCCTTGTGCTTCAGCCAACGCTTTCTGCTGGGGCTCTACTCGCTGGTCTGTCTGTGCGCGGTCATCCACCACCCCGGCTCGTCGGGCCGGCGCGCCTACTGCGCGCTGGCCTTGGCCTGTTCGCTGGGTGGCGCGCTGCTGGCGGCGCGGCATGTCTGGTTGCAGGGGGGGAGCATGCCGCTGGAAGCCTGCCATGTCCCGTTCCAGCAGGTCCTGGAGCAGTCCTGGGGCCAGGCCTTGAAGATGCTGTTGCTGGGCGGCCCGGACTGCGACTCGCTGACCTGGAGCTTTCTCGACCTGACCCTGCCCGAGTGGAGCCTGCTGGCGTTCCTGCTGTTGTCGGCGCTGCCGTTGTCCTGGCTGCTGAGGTTTTGTTTGCGCCGCCTGGGCAACGCTTGATCCAGGGCAAGCCCGCCACGATCGCTCGACCAGTGGTGAGCCGCAACGAGATTAAACGCTTGTACGAACTTTGTCCGATGCGTACCTTGATGGTCAGCACGCGCGGGAATAATCTCCCTGCACGCATACCGAAAACACAACTGCTCGATGCCGTCCTGCTGATGTCACCTTTGTGCTGTGGTGTTGTGGTGCGAGGTGCAGCGGCATCTACCCAGAAGGGAAGAGATAGCCATGCTCGATAGTTGTCAGAACGCTCAGGAACGCTGGGGTGGGGTTCACAAGCTGATCGACCGCTGGCTGGAGGAGCGCCAGGAACTGGTGCACGCCTTCCGCGCCCTGCGCGACGCCAAGCCGGCCTTTGCCGACAAGGAGCAGAACGGCCGTTTCTGCGAGATCCTGGTCGATTATGTCTCGGCATGGCACTTCGAAGTCTGCGAACAACTGGTCAGCGAGGCCAAGGCCTTCGGCGACGACGGCGCGCTGGAGCTGGCCGAGCAGATCAACCCGCGGATCAACGACATCACCCAGATCGCTTTGGCCTTCAACGACCATTGCGAAAAAGGCCAGTGCAAGGACCCCGAGCGTTTCTCCAAGAAACTCGGCGAGCTGGGCAGCCTGCTGCACGAGCGCTTCGAGCTGGAGGATTGCCTGATCGAGGTGCTGCACAACGCCCACAAGGAAGAAGGGGCGGTCCAGGCCTGACGCCTGGCCTCAGTCGGCCACCGCCAGCAATTCGATCTCGAATACCAGGGGGGTGTAGGGCGCGATCAGGTCGCCCGCACCTTCGGCGCCGTAGGCTTGCGCCGAGGGGATCACCAGCCGCCATTTCGCCCCTGCCTTCATGTGTGGCAACGCCACCTGCCAACCTTCGATCACCGAGCCCAGGCTGAACCACTGGGGTTGCAGGTTCTGGTCGAACACCGAGCCGTCGGGCAATTTCCCCACGTAACGTACCTGCACCTTGCCGCCCGCCTTGGGTTGGGCGCCGTTGCCAGGCACCTGTTCGCTGTAGAGAACGCCACCGGCCAGCTCATGCATGCCGGCGCGGGCGCGTTCGTTGGCCAGAAAACGCTGCTCCGCGACCTGGAGCTGCTCCGCCTGGGCTTGTTCGGCTGCGGCAGCGGCCTGCGCCTCATGCTGCTGGAGAATGGCCTGCATGCGTGGCGCGTCGAGCTTGAGCGGTTGGCCCTGGTAGGCCTGGCGCAGGCCTTGCACCAGGGCATCGAGCTGCAGGCCGGGTACTTCCTCGCGCAGCCGCTCGCCGAGGCTGGCGCCCAGGCTGTAGGCGAGGTCGTGGTCGTTGGCGGGGGCGGTGTCTGGGCCTGCGAAGGCGAAGGGGGCGGCCAGGCACAGCCCGAGAACAAGATAGCGAGGCACGGTTGGCTCCTGCGGCAATGAGCCGGAAGTATGCCAGCCTTGTTGGCGGGAAATGTGTAAATATCAGCAATTGCTTATTGGGCAACTACACTTGCACCGAGCTGCAAGATAACAACTTTGCCCAGGCATGCAACGCGGCGGCACCAATACTGTCAACATGCCCTAGCGGCGTTAGCAGCAGAAGCATAGTATGAGCCGCAATCTCGTCAGCCAGGAGGTAAACCATGTCGGCCAAGAAGAAGCCAGTCAGTACGCCGTTGCACCTGCTCCAGCAACTTTCGGGTAGTCTGCTCGAACATTTGGAAGATGCCTGCTCGCAAGCGCTGGCGGATGCGGAAAAACTGCTGGCCAAGTTGGAAAAACAACGTGGCAAGGCCCAGGAGAAACTGCACAACGCACGCCTGAAGTTGCAGGATGCCGCCAAGGCCGGTAAAGCCAAGGCGCAGAACAAGGCGAAGAAAGCCACCGGCGAACTTGAAGCGTTGCTCGACTCGCTCAAAGAGCGCCAGACCCAGACCCGTACTTATATCCAGCAACTCAAGCGTGATGCCCAGGAAAGCCTGAAACTGGCCCAGGGCGTTGGCAAGGTACGCGAGGCTGCCGGCAAGGCCCTCGACCAGCGTGCCGCGGCCACCAAGGCAGCCGCCAAGCCCGTTGCCAAGGTTGCGGCCAAACCCGCCACCGCGAAACCCGCCGCCAAGCCGACCGCCACCCGCACACCGGCCAAGGCCGCTGCAGCCAAACCAGTTGCCAAGAGCACCGTTAAACCGGCTGCCAAGAGTGCCGCCAAACCGGCTGCCAGCAAGGCGCCGGCTAGGGCTGCTGCCGCGACTGCGGCCAAGGGCACCGCCGCCACCCGCGCACCTGCCAAGGCTGCTGCGACCAAACCGGCGGCCAAGGCCGCCAGCAAGCCTGCTGCCAAGGCGCCGGCCAAGGCCAGCGCTGCGAAACCAGCGGCCAAGCCTGCGGCGAAAGCGTCCAGCGCCAAGCCCGTAGCGGCCAAGCCAGCGGCGAAACCGGCTGCGGCCAGGGCCAATGCTGCCAAACCCGCTGCCAAGCCAGCTGCAACCCGTTCCACAGCCGCCAAGCCGGCAGCCAAGCCCGCTGCGACCCGTTCGGCGGCTGCCAAGGCAGCGGCCAAGCCTGCCGCGAGCAAACCTGTCGAAAGCAAGCCGGCCGCACCCGCCACCAGCGCCCCGGCGCCAGTGACCAACTCGGCCGCGCCAGCCAGCGCCTCGCCGGCACCGGCCAGCAACCCGGTTCAGTCGCCGTCCACGGCGTCCTGAAGCGCCTCGGCCGCGACGCGCAAGCGATGCAGCGCGTCGTGGCCGCGGGCCTGGTCCGGCGCCAGCCAGGCCAGCCAATCGTCCGTGGGCCCGTCTGGGCCTGCGGGCCATGCCCTTGCCTGCTCCTGCAGGCGCGCCAGCAAGGTGCGCTCCGCCTCCAGTTCCAGTCCCTTGACCTGCTCACGCAGCACCGCCAGGTGCGCATCGTCCTGGGCATCGGCACGCCATTGCTGGCGTAGGACGCGCAGCGGGGCGACCACTTGCCGCTGCCAGGGTTCGGCAAGGCTCCGGAGTGCGTGTACGCGCTCGGCATCGGGTTGGACGTTACCGGCCTGCAGCCAGGTACCGCACAGCAGCAGGCAGACATCGCCGCCCAGCGCCTGCAGCTCCAGGCAGGCGGCTTCGACGCCGGGTTGCCCATAAAGCGCCAAGGCATGGCGCCACAAATCGGTATGCATGTTCGCCTCGCGCCGACGATCAAGTGGCCTGTGTGGTTGCAGGGGAAGCTGATAGACTCCGCGACCATCATGATCAGACTATCGAACCTCACTTTACAGCGTGGTCCGCAGCGCTTGCTAGAAGGCGCCGAGATGACCCTGCACCCCGGTCACAAGGCCGGCCTGATCGGCGCCAACGGTGCCGGTAAATCCAGCCTGTTCGCCCTGCTGCGCGGCGAGCTGTCGCCCGATGCCGGCGACTGCCAGCTCCCCAGCGATTGGCGCATCGCCCATATGCGTCAGGAGGTCGACACCCTCGATCGCCTGGCGGTGGACTATGTGCTCGACGGCGACGTGCGCCTGCGCCAGGTCCAGGCCGAGCTGGCAGCCGCCGAGTCGGCCCACGACGGCACCGCCCTGGCGCGCTTGCACAGCGAGCTGGAGAGCGCCGACGGCTATACCGCCGACGCCCGTGCGCGCAAGCTGCTGGCCGGCCTGGGGTTCACCGCCGAGCAGATGAACCGCCGTGTCGGCGATTTCTCCGGTGGCTGGCGCATGCGCCTGAACCTGGCGCAGGCGCTGATGTGCCCATCTGACCTGCTGCTGCTCGACGAGCCGACCAACCACCTGGACCTGGATGCCATCCTCTGGCTGGAAGACTGGCTCAAGGGCTACCCAGGCACACTGTTGCTGATCTCCCACGACCGCGACTTCCTCGATGCCGTGGTCGACCATGTGCTGCACGTCGAGCAACGCAAGCTCAACCTCTACCGCGGCGGCTACACCGCTTTCGAGCGCACCCGTGCCGAGCGCCTGGCGCAGCAGCAACAGGCCTACGAGAAGCAGCAGGCCCGCCGTGCGCACATGGAGAAATACATCGCCCGCTTCCGCGCCCAGGCCACCAAGGCCCGTCAGGCACAGAGCCGGATCAAGGCGCTGGAGCGCATGGAGGAGCTGTCGGCGGCCCATGTGGATTCGCCGTTCGACTTCGTCTTCCGCGAGTCGCAGAAAATCTCCAATCCGTTGCTCGACCTGTCCGAGGGCCGCCTCGGTTATGGCGACAAGGTGATCCTGGAGAAGGTCAAGCTGCAGCTGGCGCCGGGTGCACGCATCGGCCTGCTCGGCCCCAACGGCGCCGGCAAGTCGACCCTGATCAAGAACCTCGCCGGCGAGCTGGAGCCGCTGGGCGGGCGTCTGGTACGTGGCGAGAACCTGGCCGTGGGCTACTTCGCCCAGCACCAGCTCGACGCCCTCGACGACAAGGCCAGCCCGCTGCTGCACCTGCAGCGCATCGCCCCGACCGAGCGCGAGCAGACCCTGCGCGACTTCCTCGGTGGCTTCGACTTCCATGGCGACCGGGTCGACGAGCCGGTGGTCAACTTCTCCGGTGGCGAGAAGGCGCGCCTGGCCCTGGCGCTGATCGCCTGGGAGCGGCCGAACCTGCTGCTGCTCGACGAACCGACCAACCACCTGGATCTGGAGATGCGCCTGGCCCTGACCATGGCCTTGCAGGAGTTCAGTGGAGCGGTGGTGGTAGTGTCCCACGACCGTCACCTGCTCAAGAGCACCACCAACGACTTCCTGCTGGTGGCCGACGGCAAGGTCCAGGTCTTCGATGGCGACCTGGACGACTACAGCCGCTGGCTGATCGATTACCGTCAGCGCAGTGCGCCCGCCAGCAATGCCCCGGCCAACCCGGACAAGACCGACAAGAAAGCCCAGCGCCAGGCTGCTGCAGCCCTGCGCCAGCAACTGGCGCCGCACAAGCGTGCCGCCGAGAAGCTGGAGGCCGAACTGGGCCAGGTTCACGCCCAACTGGCCGGGATCGAGGCCGCCCTGGGCGACGCGGGCCTCTACGAGGCTGCGCGCAAGGACGAGTTGCGCGACCTGCTGGCGCGCCAGAGCACGCTCAAGCAGCGTGAGGGCGAGCTGGAGGAGGCCTGGATGGAGGCGTTGGAGACGCTCGAAAGCATGCAGGCCGAGCTGGAGGCGCTGTCCTGATGGAGGCGCTGCGCACGCTACTGCCGGGCCAATGGATGGAGCCGTTCTGGCTGGGGCTGCAGATCCTGCTGATCCTGGTGGCTGCATTCGTCCTGCAACGCATCGTCGCCCGCGGCCTGAGCCGCCTGGGCGATCGCTACCCGTTGCCGCCGGAGCTGCTGGTGCCGGTGCGCGGCAGCCTGCGCTGGTTGATCATGGGCAGCGCACTGTTGTTCGTGTTGGAGCGCCTGGGTGTCTCGGCCACGGTGCTGTGGACCGCCCTGTCGGGCTTCGTCGCGGTGGCGGCGGTGGCCTTCTTCGCCATCTGGAGCGTATTGTCCAACCTGCTCTGCGCGGTGTTGATCTTCACCGTGGGGCCGTTTCGCATCGGCGATGTGGTCGAGCTGGTCGACACCCTCGACAAGCCCGGTGTGAAGGGGCGGGTGATCGCCATCAACCTGCTCTATACCACCTTGCTGGAAGTGCCGGAGGCGGGTGGGACGCTGGTGCAGGTGCCCAACAGCCAGTTCTTCCAGAAGGCCGTGCGGCGTTGGCGCGGTACCGAAGTGCCGGTGCTGGCCCAGGATACGACAGGCGAGGCCGATTGAGCGGCAGCTGAAAAATCGCTGGTGAAAATTTCACCAACACCGTAGCTTAACGTTTTGCAACATGTTCGAACGAGGTGTGCGATGTCGATGGAAACTTGGTTGGCCTTCTTTGCCGCGTGCTGGGTGATCAGCCTGTCGCCGGGTGCCGGGGCCATCGCCTCGATGTCCAGTGGGCTGCAGTACGGTTTCTGGCGTGGTTACTGGAACGCCCTGGGCCTGCAACTGGGCCTGATCGTGCAGATCGCCATCATCGCCGCCGGTGTCGGCGCGATCCTCGCCGCCTCGGCCACCGCGTTCCAGATCATCAAATGGTTCGGTGTCGCCTACCTGGTGTACCTGGCGTACCGGCAATGGCGCGCGTTGCCCATGGACATGGACGATTCGTCGGGCGTGCGCCCGATCGGCAAGCCGTTGAGCCTGGTGTTCCGCGGTTTCCTGGTCAATGTCAGCAATCCCAAGGCGCTGGTGTTCATGCTCGCGGTGCTGCCGCAGTTCATCAATCCGCATGCCCCGCTGCTGCCCCAGTACCTGGCGATCACCCTCACCATGATCAGCGTCGACATGCTGGTGATGGCCGGCTACACCGGGCTGGCGGCCCGGGTGCTGCGGATGCTGCGCACGCCCAGGCAGCAGAAGCGTTTGAACCGGACCTTTGCCGGGCTGTTCATCGGCGCGGCGACCTTCCTGGCCACCCTGCGTCGCGCGCCGGTCTAGGCCAGCAGTTGAGTGGCCCCGCTAGCGCTGCTTGTCGACCAATCCCTTGAGCAGGTCCACCGGTAACGGAAAGACGATGGTCGAGCTCTTGTCTCCGGCGATCGAGCCCAGGGTCTGCATGTAGCGCAGTTGCATGGCCCCCGGTTCCTTGCCGAGCATCTGCGCGGCCTGCATAAGTTTCTCCGACGCCTGCAACTCACCCTCGGCGTGGATCACCTTGGCCCGCCGCTCGCGTTCGGCCTCGGCCTGGCGGGCGATGGCGCGGACCATCGACTCGTTGAGGTCGACATGCTTGATCTCGACGTTGGCCACCTTGATGCCCCAGGCATCGGTCTGGGCGTCCAGCACCTGGCGAACGTCCGAGTTGAGCTGCTCGCGCTCGGCCAGCAGCTCGTCCAGCTCATGCTTGCCGAGCACGGCGCGCAGGGTGGTCTGGGCCAGCTGGCTGGTGGCGGTGAGGAAATCCTCGACCTGGATGATCGCCTTCTGCGGGTCGAGCACGCGAAAGTACACCACGGCGTTGACCTTGACCGAGACGTTGTCACGGGTGATCACGTCCTGGGGCGGTACGTCGAGCACCACGGTGCGCAAGTCGACCCGGACCATCTGCTGGATCCCCGGGATCAGGATGATCAACCCTGGCCCCTTGACCTGCCAGAAGCGCCCCAGCTGGAATACTACGCCACGCTCGTACTCGCGCAGGATGCGCAGTGCCGACACCAACAGCACGCCAAGCAATGCCAGCAAGGCGCCGAAACCGAACTGAACGAACATCTTCACTCTCCTTGCGCCGCGGGCGCGGTGGCACTGACCTCCAACATCACGCCATGGCGGGCGATTACCCGCACATGCTGCCCAGGCTGCAATGGGGTCGCGCATTGAACTTGCCATTGTTCGCCCTGGGCCTGCACCGAGCCGCAGAACGGGTTGTCCGCCATCACTTGGGTCACCGTGACCAGGCTGCCGACCAGGCCGGCATCGCCGCTGACCAGGGCCCGCTGTCGCGCCTTGAGGGCCATGCCCAGCACACCGCCCAGGAGCACCGCCGAGAGCACTGCCAGGCTGACGATCAAGCCCAGAGGGATACCGAAGCCGGGCGCTTCGGTATCCATCAGGATCACCGCGCCGACCACGAAGGCTACGATGCCACCGAAGCCGACCACGCCGAAGCTGGGCAGGAACGCTTCGGCGATCATGAACGCCAAGCCGAGCAGGATCAGCGCCACGCCGGCATAGCTGACCGGTAGCAACTGCAGGGCGTACAAGGCCAGCAACAGGCAGATACCGCCGACCACGCCGCCAACCCCGGAGCCGGGGTTCATGAACTCGAACAGCAGGCCATAGACGCCGATCATGATCAGGATCAGTGCCACGCTAGGGTTGGTGATCACTGCCAGCAGGCGGGTGCGCCAGTCTGGCGGATGCTCGAGCACCAGGGCGCCGGCGGTCTGCAACTGACGGGGTTGGCCGGCGACCTCCAGGGTCTTGCCGTCCAGCTGGCGTAGCAGGTCGGGCAGGTCGTTGGCCACCAGGTCGACGACCTTGAGGCGCAGGGCCTCGTTGGCCGGCAGGCTGACCGCCTCGCGCACGGCCTTCTCGGCCCAGTCGGCGTTGCGTCCGCGCAACTGCGCCAGGCCGCGGATGTAGGCGGCGGCATCGTTGACCTGCTTGCGTGTGAGGGCGTCCTGGCCCTCGGGGGCGGAGGCCTTCTCGTCCTTGTCCTTGGAGGCGGGCGTGGAGGGCGGGCCGGGGGCGCCGACCTGCACCGGCGTGGCCGCGCCCAGGTTGGTCCCCGGCGCCATGGCTGCCACGTGACTGGCATACAGGATATAGGTCCCGGCGCTGGCGGCCCGGGCGCCGCTGGGGGCGACGAAGCTGGCCACCGGTACGGGGCTGGCGATGATCGCCTTGATGATCTGGCGCATGGAGCTGTCCAGCCCACCGGGGGTGTCCAGGCGGATCACCACCAACTGCGCGCCTTGCTCCTGTGCCTGCTCCAGACCGCGTACCAGGTAGTCCGCACTGGCCGGGCCGATGGCATCGTCGATGCCCAGCACCCACACGCTACCGCCTGGTGCGGCCTGGCCTCCCGGGGCCGCGCCGAGCATCAGTAACAGCAGCAGGCAGTACCAGCAGCGAGCGATCACCTGTCGTCACCTCGTCGGACCTGTCCCCGAAGTTTAGTCGTGCTCGCCGGACCAGGGCCTAAACTTCAGGTTGGGGGCTAAACCGGAGGTGCATCATGCGTATGGCCAAGACCCTGCAGCAGCGCCTGGACCAGGCCAACTGCGACTACGACATCATTTCCCATCCACACTCGGCCACGAGCCTGGAGTCGGCACGCACTGCCGGCGTACCCGCCGAACGGGTCGCCAAGTCGGTGATGCTCGACGACCGTCATGGCAACTACCTCATGGCCGTGCTGCCGGCCAACCGGCACCTGGACATGAGCAAGGTGCGCATGACCGGCGCCTGGCAACTGACCCGCGAGAGTGGCCTGCCGACGCTGTTCGGCGACTGCGAGCGCGGCGCCATCCCGGCGCTCGGCGATGCCTATGACGTGAAGATGTTGCTCGACCCGAGCCTTACCCGCCAGGGCGATGTCTACCTGGAGGCAGGTGATCACGATCACTTGATCCACATGAGCATGGAGCAATACCTGAAGCTGGTTCCGCACGCCGAAGTGCGCGAACTGTGCTGATGACGTTCAAGCCAATGCCGGGCCGGCGTCGTGGACGACCCGCCCGGCCCGAGGAGGAATCATGGAAGCACCGATCCATCCATTTTCCGAGCTGTTCAAGCAATTGGGCCTGGCGGACGATGCCGAGAGCATCGACAAGTTCATCACCACGCACTCGCCGTTGAAGAACGAGATCAAGCTGGTGGATGCGCCGTTCTGGAGCGACGCCCAGCGTGCCTTTCTCAAGGAGAGCGTGATAGACGATGCCGATTGGGCGGTGCCCTTCGATCAACTCAACGAAGCGTTGCGCCGCCCCCGCAAATAAAGCGCCGAGCGGCACCTGTTGAGTGATTTGGCCGTTGCTATGCTCAGGAAAAACAAAAAGGGGATAGCGCGATGAAAGATCCCTACGCACCAGGATTCTGGTGCACCGTGACGATCCTGGGCACCCTGACGGCGGGTTACTTCTACGGTATCCGGCACGTCCACCACATGGACCAGGCCGTGCAGTTCCTGTATGCCGCCGCCGCGGTCACCGCGGCGGTGGCGCTCTGCGCCCTGGCCTGGATCGCCTGGCAGCAACTGCACCTGAACAAGCGCGAAGTGAGCCAGGGGCGAACGTTGCTGAGCATCTGGAACACCAAGGTGGCCCTGCGCCGGGTCGAGACCGTATTCGATCGTTATTTCTGGGGCAGCTACTGGCATTCGGGGAGGACCTTCGAGGAGGTCATGGGCGAGCTCAAGGGCACGCCGCTGGAGCAGAGCCTGGATGCCCTCAAGCGTCAGTGTCGGGAGCTGGACCGGGAGGTCCACGATCCTCATCACCGCTGGCTGGCCAATGCCCGTGACCTTTCCAGCGTGGCCACGGCCATGGCTCGCGAGCGCTATCAGCTCGACCTGTGCGACCCACGGGGCAGCGATGGGGGCAATACCGCAGTGCTCAACCGCGACCTGGAAGTGCTGGTGTACACCTGGTCGGCGCGCCTGCGCAGCTTCGACCATCAGCTGGACGAACTGGAGCGCGCCTACCACTGATCACTCGCCGCGGATGTACTGCTCCAGCTGCAGGATGAGGTTGGCCTGTTCGGCGATGGTTTCCTTGACCAGGTCGCCGATCGACAGCAGGCCGAGCAGTTCGCCGTTGCTCACCACCGGCAGGTGGCGCAGGTGGCGGTTGGTCATCAGGTTCATGCAGTACTCCAGGTTCTGCTTGGGTTCGACTGTGACCACCGGCGCACTCATGATCTCGCGCACGGGCGTCGCCGCCGACGAGCGGCCCTTGAGCACCAGTTTGCGGGCGTAGTCGCGTTCGCTGACGATACCCATCACCTGGCCGTTCTCCACCACCGGCAGTGCACCGACGTTCTTTTCCGCCAGCAACTTCAGGGCGTCGAGCACCGAGTCGTCAGGCCCTATGGTGTAGACGGTCTGATGCTGAGACTTGGTCTTGAGGATTTCTTCGACGTTCTTCATACGGGCCTCTGCGGGTGGAAAAGCGATGTGTCGGCAGTAAATAAAGCATCCTGCACGGCGTCCTGCACGGCAATGCGGAAAACGGCATGGACTTGATTGAAAAACGTCATTGGCGGGGGCTGGGGGCTTCGTGGGCAGTTGGGCGGTATTGGGCTGCCTTGCAGCCCATCGCCCAAATGGCGCGTACCGAAGGCTCAGAGCTCTGGCATCTGCCCGATCCGCGCCACCATCTCGCTGACGATCTGCAGGTCCAGCATGAACTGCTCCACGGTCTTGAACTCGTTGTCGTTGTGCCCGGTGTACTTCACGTTGGGCATGGCCAGGCCGAACTGCACGCCATTGGGCAGGTCATGCACCGAGGTGGCGCCGGCGGAGGCGCCGAACTCATGGGGCAGGCCGAGGTTCTCGCTGGCCACGGCGAGCAAGGCCTTGACCCATTCGCCTTCGGGGTTGCGGTACATCGGCTCGTCGAGGCTGTACTCGAACGCTACCGAGGTGTGGCTGCCGCGGGCCCAGGTCCCGAGCTTGTCGGCCAGCTCGTCCTTGATCGTGGCAATCGCCTTGCCTTTTGGAATGCGCAGGTTCACCGCCAGCTTGAGGGCCTTCTGATCGAGCCCGACGTAGGTTAGCGAAGCGGTCAGTGGGCCCATGAACTTGTCCTCGAAGTCCACGCCAAGCTTCTTGCCGAAGTAGTCCAGCCCCCAGTTATCGGCCGCATAGCGCGCGGCATCGGTGATGTGGTTGTGCTTGAGCGGTACCTGGTCGCCCAGGCCGTTGAGGAAGTCGAGCATCCGGGCCACGGGGTTGATCCCCGATTCGGGCTCCGAAGAGTGGGCCGAGACCCCGGTCACCGTCAGCACCACTTCCTTGCCGGCTACCTTGGCATCGAGGGTGAAATCGCCGCCGTTGCGCTTGACGTAGTCGGCACCGGCCTTCTGCAGGTCTGCGGCCAGGGCGGTGGGATTGTCGCCACGCAGGGTCGCCACCGAGGTGGTGGGGATCTGGTTGGTGGCCAGCCCGCCCGTCAGGTGGATGATTTCCGCCCCCTTGCCGGTGGCGGGGCGCCGGCGGAAGCTGGCCATCACGGTGCCGTAGCCTTTCTCGGCGATCACCACCGGGTAGCCGCCATCCAGCGCCAGGTTGTAGGTGGGCGTGGGGTTGCGGGCGAAGTAGTAGGGGATCGCATCGCCGCTGGTTTCCTCGGTGGTGTCCACCAACAGCTTGAATTGACGGGCCAGGGGCAGTTTTTCGTCCTTGGCCACCTTCAGCGCATACAGCGCCACGACGATGCCGTTCTTGTCGTCCTCGGTGCCGCGGCCATACATGCGATCGCCCACCAGGGTGACCTTGAACGGGTCCAGGCGGGTGCCGTCCTCGAGCTTCCAGTTGTCCGGGTTCACCGGTACTACATCGGCATGGGCGTGGATGCCGACCACTTCCTTGGCGTCGTCACCCAGGGTGATCTCGTAGACCCGGTTGTCGATGTTGCGAAAGTGCAGGCCGAAACCCTCGGCCAGCGCCTTGATCTTGTCGGCGATCTTCAGGAACTCGGGGTTCTCGTGCTGCGGCACGCCCTCGACCTGGAAGGTCGGGATGGCCACCAGCTCACGCAGGGTCTCGGTCGCGGCCTTGCCGTACTTGATGCGGGTGTAGAGGCCGAGCAAGCGGTGGATCTCGTTCTGTTGCTCGGCACCCAGCGGCTTGTTGGCCAGGTACGCCTTGAGGGTTTCAGCCAGGTTGTCGGCCTTGGCCAGTTCGCTGCTGGCAAGCTGGCCGAGGAACCGGCGGAAATCCGCCGGGTCGCTGTTATCGTAGGCCTTGAGGATCGCGGCGGACTGCTGCGGGGTGAGGTTGGCCTGGGCCTGGTTGGCGAACAAGCCCAGGCTGGCCAGCAGCAGGGTCGCGGCGGTGAGTTTTTTCAGGTACATGGGCGAGCGCATTCCTTTGCTGAGCGTTGGAAGGGAGGTACCCGTTTGTAGGAAACGGGAAGACGCTCACGCTAACACCAATGGCCTGCGGTACGGGAGTGCCAAGCGTGCGATGTCGCACAAACGAAAAAGCCCCGGGAAGGTTCCCAGGGCTTTCAGGTATGGCGCACTCGGCGGGATTCGAACCCACGACCCCTGCCTTCGGAGGGCAGTACTCTATCCAGCTGAGCTACGAGTGCAACGGGGCGCAATGATACCCATCTGCGTCGATGACGTCCATCGCCTTGATTCAGGGTGATTTTCCAGGGTCTCGGGCAGCGATGGGCGTGCCTTGGGGCCCGTGCCTGTGAATAACCATATTCAATATCGGTATTTCCCCGGAGGCTCTTATGCTCGCTACTCTCTGGTCACAACTTGTTATAACAAGTCAGTCCATAGCGAAGAGATCCCATGGCCGAACTGCTCCCCCTCTCCCCGGTACCGCTCTACACCCAGCTCAAGGAACTGCTGCGCGGGCGAATCCTCGACGGCACCTACCCGCCGCACAGCCGCATGCCTTCGGAAAACGAGCTGGGCAAGGCCTTCGACGTCAGCCGCATCACCGTGCGCCAGGCGCTGGGCGACCTGCAGAAGGAGGGGCTGATCTTCAAGATCCACGGCAAGGGCACCTTCGTCGCCAAGCCCAAGGCGTTCCAGAACGTCACCACCCTGCAAGGCCTGGCCGAGTCCATGACCCAGATGGGCTACGAGGTGCTCAACCGTCTGCGCAGCCTGCGCCATGTGCCAGCCAACGCGCTGGTGGCGGCGCGCTTGCAGGTGGAGGAGGGCAGCCTGGTCACCGAGATCCGCCGGGTACGCCTGATCAACCGCGAGCCTGTGTCGCTGGAGCTGACCTGGCTGCCCAAGGCCATCGGCGAAAAACTGGAAAAGACCGACCTGGCCACCCGTGACATCTTCCTGGTGCTGGAGAACGACTGCGGCATCGCCCTGGGCCACGCCGACCTGGCCATCGATGCGGTGCTGGCCGACAGCGACCTGACCCAGGCGCTGGAGGTGGAGGAGGGCTCGCCGATCATGCGCATCGAGCGCCTGACCCACGCCGCCGACGGCACGCCGCTGGACTTCGAGCACCTCTACTACCGCGGCGATGCCTTCCAGTATCGCCTGCGCATCGACCGTCAGAAGGGACCCAAGCCATGAGCATCGACACCCAGGACTACGACATCGTCGTGATCGGCGGCGGCACCGCCGGCCCCATGGCCGCCATCAAGGCCAAGGAGCAGGACAAGACCCTGCGCGTGCTGTTGCTGGACAAGGCCAACGTCAAGCGCAGTGGCGCCATCAGCATGGGCATGGACGGCCTGAACAACGCCATCATTCCCGGCCACGCCACCGCCGAGCAGTACACCAAGGAAATCACCGTGGCCAACGACGGCATCGTCAACCAGGCCACGGTGCATGCCTATGCCACCCATAGCTTCGAGACCCTCTCGCAGCTCGACCGCTGGGGCGTGAAGTTCGAGAAGGACGAGACGGGCGACTACGCGGTGAAAAAGGTCCACCACATGGGCGCCTACGTGCTGCCCATGCCCGAAGGACACGACATCAAGAAGGTGCTGTACCGCCAGCTCAAGCGTGCCCGGGTAGACATCAGCAACCGCATGGTCTGCACCCGCCTGCTGCTGGACGCCGAAGGCGCTGCTGCCGGGGTCATGGGCTTCGACTGCCGCAGCGGCGAGTTCCGGGTGATCCGTGCCAAGGCGGTGATCCTCGCCTGCGGCGCCGCCGGCCGCCTGGGCCTGCCGTCCTCCGGGTACCTGATGGGCACCTACGAGAACCCGACCAACGCCGGTGATGGCTATGCCATGGCCTACCACGCCGGGGCCGAGCTGGCCAACCTGGAGTGCTTCCAGATCAACCCACTGATCAAGGACTACAACGGCCCGGCCTGCGCCTACGTCACCGGCCCCCTCGGTGGCTACACCGCCAACAGCAAGGGCGAGCGCTTCATCGAGTGCGACTACTGGAGCGGGCAGATGATGTGGGAGTTCCACCAGGAACTCGAAGGCGGCAACGGCCCGGTGTTCCTCAAGCTCGACCACTTGGCCGAGGAGACCATCCAGACCATCGAGCAGATCCTGCATGGCAACGAGCGCCCCAGCCGTGGCCAGTTCCACGCCGGCCGTGGCACTGACTATCGCCAGCACATGGTCGAGATGCACATCTCCGAGATCGGCTTCTGCTCCGGGCATTCGGCCTCGGGGGTGTGGGTCAACGAGAAGGCCGAGACCAGCGTCAGCGGGCTCTACGCCGCCGGCGACATGGCCGCCGTGCCGCACAACTACATGCTCGGCGCCTTCACCTATGGCTGGTTCGCCGGCGTCAACGCGGCGCAGTACGTGGCCGGTCGTGCATTGGCCGCAGTGGACCAGGCCCAGGTCGAACGCGAGCAGGCGCGGGTGTTCGCCCCGCTGCATCGCGAGCATGGCCTGCCGCCGGCACAGGTCGAGTACAAGCTGCGGCGCATGGTCAATGACTACCTGCAACCGCCGAAGGTGACGAAGAAGATGGAAATCGGCCTGGCGCGCTTCGCCGAGATCGAGCAGGACCTGGCGCAGATGAAAGCGAGCAACCCGCACGAGCTGATGCGTGCCATGGAGGTCACGGTGATCCGTGACTGCGCCGAGATGGCGGCCCGGGCATCGCTGTTCCGCGAGGAAAGCCGCTGGGGGTTGTACCACCACCGGGTCGATTTCCCCGAGCGCAATGACCGTGAGTGGTTCTGCCATTGCCATCTGAAGAAGGACGAACAGGGGCGAATGACCAGCTTCAAGAAAGCGGTCGAGCCGTACCTGGTGGCCCTGGATGCCGAGGAGCAGACCGCGTACGAGCGATTGAGGGTCAAGGCTGACGCTGCCTAGAAACTGCCCTTTGGGGCCGCTTCGCGCCCCATCGCCGGCAAGGCAGCCCCACTGGATCACCGAAGAACTCAGAAACGAGAGCCAAAGGCTCCAAGGACTCCGTGACATGCCCTATCGTCCCCAGGACATCTTTTTCCGCAGCAGCGCCCCGGTGACCATCGACGAAGACAAGTGCATCGCCGAGAAGGGCTGCACCGTCTGCGTCGATGTCTGCCCCATGGACCTGCTGGCCATCGACCCGGCCACGCAGAAGGCCTACATGGCCTTCGACGAATGCTGGTACTGCATGCCTTGCGAGAAAGACTGCCCGACTGGCGCGGTGAAGGTCGACATTCCCTACCTGCTGCGCTGAAACGAACCCTTAGCCTCACGCCATCCGGCCAAACCACCGGACGCCCATCTGCAAAGCCCCCTCGTTTCCCACCACCCCGCCTGGTGGCGGAGACGACTCCAATGACTCAAACGATTCGAGGGGAAACACCCATGCGCCTTGTTGCAACCGTGGCCGGCCTCGCGCTGGCGATCGTTGGCCTGAACGCCAATGCCCAGACCATCCGTGTGGCCATCGGCACACAGGACACCACCATCAACTGCGCCACCGGCGGCCTGCTGATCCGCGAGCTGGGCCTGCTGGAGAAGTACCTGCCCCATGACGGCAAGTACAAGGACGCGAAGTACCAGATCGAATGGAAGAACTTCACCAGCGGCGCGCCGCTGACCAACGAGATGGTCGCCGGCAAGCTCGACTTCGGCGCCATGGCCGACTTCCCAGGCTCGTTCAACGGTGTCGCCCACCTCGATGCCGGCAAGCGCAGCCTGTTCATCAGCGTGCTGTCCGGCAGCGTGCAGGGCAGCGGCAACGGCATCGTGGTGCCGGCCGCGTCCGCCGTGCAGTCGTTGGCCGAGCTCAAGGGCAAGACCATCTCCGTGCCCTTCGCCTCCACCGCCCACGGCATGCTGCTGCGGGCCATCGCCGCCCAGGGCTGGGACCCGCAGAAGGACGTGCGGATCATTGCCCAGGCGCCGGAAATCGCCGGCTCCGCCCTGCGCAGCAACCGCATCGAGGCCCACGCCGACTTCGTACCGTTCGCCGAGCTGTTCCCCAACCGTGGCTTCGCCCGCAAGATCTACGATGGTTCCCAGGCCAACGCGCCGACGCTGCATGGTGCCCTGGTGGATGCCGACTATGCGCAGAAGTACCCCGAAGTGGTCACCGCCTACCTGCGAGCGAGCCTCGAAGCCGACCGCCTGATCGCCGCCGAGCCGGAAAAGTACAGCGAGCTGATCGAGAAAGTCACCGGCATCGAGGCTGAGGTCAACTACCTGTTCCACGGCCCGCTCGGCCTGCAAACCCGCGACCTGACCTGGAAACCGGAATACCGCCAGGCCGTGGCGACCTCCATCGATACCCTCAAGTTGCTGAAGAAGACCGACCGTGGTCTGGACACCGACAGGTTCATCGACGACAGGTATATCCGTGCCGCCTTCGCGCAAGCCGGACTCGACTATGACAAGGCCCTGCACAACTACGACCCGCTGCCGTTGCAGGCCACGGATGCGCTGACCGGCAAGCCGATCACCGACTTCAGCCGCCTGGCGCAGATTTGGGTGCGCGGCGAGGATAAGGTCCGCCACTACGCCTCGCCCGAAGCCGCGCTCAGCGCCCTGGCGCAGCTGGAGCAAGCGGGCAAGGACATCCGCGCTATCTACGCCCAGGCCGCCGACAGCGGCATCAAGTTGCTCGCCAATCAGGCTTGGTTCGTACGCAACGCCAAGGGTGAGCTGGCCGCCTTCCTGCTGAAGGAGCAGGCGCAGCGCTATGCCCAGGCGCACGGTGGCGAGGCACTGGACTTCGTCAGCGCCAACCAGAAGCTGCTTGCCCAGCGCTGACCGGGAGACACCCTCATGAGCCGCGATCTCAAGCGCTGGCCCCTGCGCCTGGCTTCCCTGCTGGCCTGCCTGCTGTTCTGGCACCTGGCCGCCAGGCTGAAGCTGGACCTGGGGCTGTTCACCTTCACCTACGTGCCCACGCCACGGGCCGTGCTCGACGCCGCTTGGCAGTTGCTGGCCTCCAGTGCCTTGCTGGCACACCTGGGCAGCAGCCTGTCGCGGGTCTTCGCCGGGTACCTGGTCGCCGCCGTGCTGGGGGTGACGTTGGGCCTGCTGATCGGCCGCTCGAAATGGGCCGAGGACACCTTGCTGCCGCCTCTGGAAGTGCTGCGGCCGATCCCGGCGGTGGCCTGGATCCCGCTGGCGATCCTGATGTTCCCGTCCTCGGAACTGTCGATGGTGTTCATCACCTTCACCGGGGCGCTGTTTCCGGTATTGCTCAACACCGTGCATGGTGTCGAGGCGATCGACCCGCGCCTGGTGGCCTCGGCGCGCAGCCTGGGCGCCAGCCGCTACGCGATACTGCGCGAGGTGGTCCTGCCAGGGGCGCTGCCGAGCATCGTCACTGGGTTGGCCATCGGCATGGGCACCTCGTGGTTTTGCCTGGTGACCGCCGAGATGATCTCCGGGCAGTTCGGCATCGGCTACTACACCTGGGAGTCCTACACCCTGCAGAACTACCCGGACATCATCGTCGGCATGTTGCTGATCGGCCTGCTGGGCATGGGCAGCAGCGCGCTGGTCAAGCGCCTGGGCGCGCTGGCCACGCCTTGGTGCCGGGCACGGAGGGGCGCATGATGGGCAGCTATCGACAGGCGCCGGAGCCCGGGCGCATCGAGGCACGTGGGCTGTCCATCCGCCTGGGGCAGGGCAGTGAGGCATTCGAGGCGGTACAGGCGCTGGACCTGGCCATCGCCCCTGGCGAGTTCGTCTGCATCCTCGGGCCATCCGGCTGCGGCAAATCGACCTTGCTGGGCGCCCTGGCCGGGCACCTGGCGCCCAGCTCCGGCCAGTTGCGGGTGGATGGCCAAGCCATCGACGGGCCTTCGCCCCAGCGCGGCATGGTGTTCCAGCACCATACCCTGCTGCCCTGGCGCAGCGTGCTCGACAACGTCGCCTTCGGCCTGAAGATGCAAGGTTTGGGCAAGGCCGAACGGCACCGCCAGGCGGGTGAAATGCTGCGCCTGGTGGGCCTGGCCGACTTCGCCGGGCGCTGGCCCAACCAGCTTTCCGGCGGCATGCAGCAGCGTGCCGAGATCGCCCGGGTGCTCATCAACCGGCCGCGCCTGCTGCTGATGGACGAGCCCTTCGGCGCCCTCGATGCCCAGACCCGCTCGCGCATGCAGGCGTTGCTCCTGGACATCTGGGCGCGCATCCGTACCACCGTGGTGTTCGTTACCCATGACATCGACGAGGCGCTGTTCCTAGCCGACCGTCTGCTGGTCATGAGCCCGCGCCCCGGGCGCATCATCGAGGACCTGCGCCTGGACTTCGCCCGTCCGCGCCAGGCTGGCTTGCTGACCAGCCCGGCCTTCACCCACCTCAAGCGCCATTGCCTGGCCCTGCTGCGACATGAAGAAGGCCGCGAACTGCCGCGTCTGACGCCGCTGGGCCTGCCCGATGCCGACCACCCACCGCTGCGGATAGCCCTATGACCGAACGTACCACCGACAACCCCGACATCCTCGAACTGCTGCCACGCCTGGCCGATGCCGACGCAGGCGTGCGGCGCATCGCCCTGATCGCCCTGGCCGACCTGGAAGACCCGGACGGCCTGCCCTGGTTGACCGACGCCGTGCTGGTCGACGCCGATGCCACGGTGCGGGCCGAGGCCGCGCGCTTGCTGGAGGCCTGGGAAGAGCCCGAGGTGGTCCAGGCGTTGTGCGCCGCCCTGGCTGATGCTGACGAAGCGGTGCGCCTGGCGGCGGCCCAGAGCCTGAGCGAACTCAAGTCGCTGGAAGCCGGGCCGCTCATCCTGCCGTGGGTGGGCCATGCCGATGCCTTCGTCCGCGCCAGTGCCTTGCGTGCCCTGCGCGAGCTGCGCCTGGAGGACGCCGCCGGGCCAGCGCTGTTAGCGCTCGCCGACGCCGACGCCTCGGTGCGCCGTGAGGCGGTGGGTATCCTCGGTTGGCTCAAGCACGTGCCCGCCTTGCCGGCATTGGCCCGTTTGGCGGAGGAAGAAGCGGACACCGAGGTCCGCCGTGCAGCGATCGGCGCCTTGGGGCTGGCCCGTGATGCCAGTGTTCTGCCGGCCCTGGTCGCAGCCCTGCGCGACGACGCCTGGCAGGTACGCGAAGAGGCCGCCACGACCTTGGGCAAGGTGGGCGTGGGCGATGCGGGGGCGGCGTTGGTCGCGGCGCTGGACGACAGCTACTGGCAGGTGCGCCTGCGGGCGGCCCGCTCGCTGGGGCGCCTGCGCCATGGCCAGGCCTTGGATGCGCTGGCCACCTTGCTCGGCCATAGGATCGCCAACCTGCGCAAGGAAGCGGCGCTGGCCCTGGGCGAGCTGGGCAGGGCCCAGGCCCTGCCGGCATTGCAGGCAGCCGAGGCAGACAGCGACCCGGAAGTGCGCAAGGCTGTGCGCATCGCCCTGGCGCAGTTGCAAGGGGCGGCCTGATGGACGCTCCCAGCGCCCTGCGCAACCAGCGTGGTGCGAGGCAGTTGAGCGTGCAATGGCGCGATGCTGAGCAGGTGATCAGCCATGTCCGACTGCGCGGTGCCTGCCCCTGCTCGTGGTGCCGGGCGACGAAGCTGCGCGGGGGGATCGCCCTGGTGCGCGACGATGTGCGCCTGGAGCGCATCGCGCCACATGGCTATGGCGTCCAATTGGTGTTCAGCGACGGGCACGACAAGGGCATCTATCCCTGGGCGTACCTACGCGAACTGGGAGGCGCAGCCCTCTCGGCACAGGACGCGCCGAGCGGGTAGGAAAGTGTTAACGCCTTGCAGGGAGAGCGTGTGCGCCTAATCGAGGATCCTTCTCGACCAAGGATCTTCACATGGCAATCGATAGTGAACACTACGCACGCAGCCTGGCCTCCCTGGGCGATGCGCGAGCGGTGATGGACAAGGCCCGTCGATACCTTGCGGCCTGGCCCGACCCCTACCGCTTGGCCCATGAAGCGGCGGGCGTCTATCTGCGTGAGCATACCGGCCAGGCGCTGGACCCCGACAACGTCTGGTGGCACGTATTCGACAGCGGTGTCAGTGCCCCGACGTTCACCGGCTGGCGCCATGCCGGCCCGCCGCGCTGCTCGATGCGTTTCACTGAACTGTTGATCCACCGCTTCGCCGGTGGCTTTCAGGCAGCGCCCGACGTGCTGCCCGTGTTCGGCGGGTTCTACACGCGGGCGGCCGGTGCGGGCGAATATGGCGTTGACGATCAAGTGGCGCTGCTGCCGCAGGCGGTGATGGATGATTTGTGGCGGCTGGATTTCGCCTCCGTGATGCGTGCCCGTGTCGAGCGCTTCTGGGGCGAGGAGGGCGAAGACTTCGCGCTACTGGCCAAGGCGCGTTTCATCGCCGCGATCGACGAAGGCGTGCGGGCCGGGCTGCTGGAAAGGCGTGATCGCAGGCACTTGCTGGCCTGGCTCGGCTTCGAGGCCGGGCAACCGCTGACGCTGGCGCGGCTGGCGCGCTCCGGGCATGGGCCCGGCACGAGCGTGCGACACTACACACCGGGCGCAGGGCACCTGTTCACGTTGAGCCACGAGTCAGGCCGCGTCGTGCTCTACGCGCCGACCCTGGCCATGCCCTTGCGGGCATTCGCCAACCACGCCGCGATGCTGACCTGGATCGCCCAGCGCCTGGCCGGGAGCGACGGGCAGGCTTGGGTAGACGCCCTGTACAGGGTGGACCAACGGGCGCCGGTGGCCGAGCGGCGGGGCCGGTTGCAGATGCTGCGCCAGCGTGTTGGCTCGTTCACCACGCCGACGTGGCCCTTTGGCGAAGGCCGCGAGTTGATGCTGCCGGACCTTTTCGACACCCTGCAGCTGTGGGCGAAGGCCGACCTCAACACCGTCCTGCACAACCTGGTCGGCAATGCCGAACTGCGCAAGCAGCTCTGGCGCGGCTACCTGGGCGCGTTCATCCAGGTGTTCGGCATTTTCGCGGCTGCAGCCTGGCCGATCGGCCTGGCCATGCTGGGGGCCGGTACCGCGCGCATGGTGCTGGACATCGACATGGCGGTGCGTGCTCGATCCAGCGGGGCACGCGACCGGGCTATCCTCGAGGCGTTCGGTGATGCGCTGGTCGTGGTGTTCTCGATCATCGACGCAGGCCTTGGGCTCAAGGCCCTGGTCCACCCGTATCCGCCACATTGGTTGCGGCTCACACCGCAAGCCTGGGAGCCGGTCGAGGATGCCCGGCAGGTAGCAGAGCGCCTTGGGCTGCTCGACAACAACCGCGTGCCCACGGAGCCACCGGGTAAGGGCGGCCCACTCGAAGGTGTGATGCTCGACGACGATGGCGCTACCTGGATCGAAATGCAGGCGATGTCCTTGCCGGTGCGCTATCACGCCTCGCTGTCCTGCTGGATGGTCGTGCAAGACCTGGATGCCCTGGAGCCGAGCCTGCTGGTGCGTCGGGGCCGGGACGGCCGGTGGCGGTTGTATGCACCGGGCGGCGACATGGATGGGCTGGTGAGGCAGTTCTGGGACACCTACATGCATGCCGACAGGCGATCGAGCGACAGCCTGTCGCGTGCGCTCCTGGCCCGACAGGCCGCACATCTGGAAGAGGCAGGCCTGCCCGTTTTCGAAGGGCACATGGCGCAGGCGGACCGCTTCGGCCACCACTTCGTCGAGCGCGATGGGGTGCGCTTCTATACGTTCAGGCAGGAGGGCGAGTTCCATAACGACCTGGTCATGGAGTACAGCGGCCACATGGCCAAGGTCAACGACCTGTTCAGGGGCGAAAGGTCACGGTTGCAAGGGATCGCGCAAGACGAGCTGCGCGATTTCGTCGAGCGTTTGGCCGACTCGCTGGAGCAGTTGCCCAAGAGCAAGGCTTCGCTGCTCTGGCGAGGAGGGCGCAGCCCGCGCGTCAGCCTGGGGGCCCGTTACCGCGCCGGTGAGATCAAGGCCGGCGACCTGTTGGTCAGCACCGACATCACGTCCTTCACCAGCAATCCCTTCATCCCGCGCCGGTTCATGTTGCCGCCGGACGTTGCCGACAGCCCGCTTGCGCAGGCGTCAGCCTGGTTCGACGACGATACGGTGCTGTACGAACTGGTCGGTAGCGAAGAAACCAGCGGCGCACCGGTGGCGCCGATGTCGCTGCACTGGCAGGAGGCGGAGGTCCTGTTCCTCCCTGGGCGGTGCTTCCGTATCGACGGGGTCGGCGAAGTGCGGGGCGAGCACTACCGCTTCGTCACGTTCAGGCTTCGCGAAGTGGACAGGCCCTTTGGCGAGCCTGTCCATGAGCTGCGCACCGGCCAGGTGTTCGACCGTCAGGCCTATGCCGGGCGCGTGGCCGACGAGGGGCTGGTAGAGCGCTTCTTTCCCGCTGCGCGATGGCGTTGAACGCTACAGGGCGATCAACTCGGGGCGCAGGCTCTCGATCCTGTGCACGGGCGCCGGCAAGTAGCCCTCGCCGCCGGTGATCTGGTGCAGCACCTTCTCGCGTAAACCGTGCAGGGCCACGCCGGTGCGCTGGCGCGGGTGCGGCAGGTCGATTTCCACCACCGCCTTGATCCGCCCCGGACGTGGCTCCAGCACCACCACCCGGTCGGCCAGGTAGGTCGCTTCCTCGGCATCGTGGGTGACCAGCAGGGTGGTGATGCCGGCACGTTCGCGGATCGCCAGCAGCTCGTCCTGCAATTGCTGTCGGGTCAGGGCATCGAGGGCGCCGAACGGCTCGTCGAGCAACAGGATGCGCGGGCTGGCCACCAGGCCACGGGCGATCGCCACGCGCTGGGCCATGCCCCCGGAGAGCTGGTGTGGGTAGGCCGACTCGAAGCCCACCAGGCCCACCAACTGGACGAACGCGTGCACCTTGCGGGCACGCTCGCCCTGGGTGAGCTTCTCGTTGACCAGCCCCAGGCCGATGTTCTGCTCCACGGTCAGCCAGGGGAACAGCCGATGTTCCTGGAACACGATGCCGCGTTCGCCGCCGATGCCGCTGACGGGCTGGCCATCGACGCGGATGCTGCCGCTGTAGTCGGTGTCCAGCCCCACCAGCAGGCGCAGCAGGGTGGACTTGCCACAACCGGAGGCACCGACGATGGCGATGAACTCGCCCTCGTCTATCGTCAGGTCGAAGTCGCGGATGGCTTCGAAGGGCTGGCCGTCCACCGAGAAGACCTTGCCGACCCGCTCGAAGCTGACCAGTGGCGGAGTGACGTCGGGTTGGTTGGCCGCGTGCAGGGCCGAGGTGTTGAAAGCGTTCATGCGGTTCTCCAGCGCGTGGCGCGTGATTCGAGGCGTTGTCCGAGGCTGCCCAGCAGGGCGCCGACCAGGCCGATCAAGACCATGGCGGCCATCACCTGGTCCATGCGAAACAGCTGTTGGGCGCCGAGCATGAGGCTGGCGATGCCACCATCGGAGGGCATGAAGTATTCCGCGCCGAGGGTGCCCAGCCAGGCATAGATGAGCGACAGGCGCAGGCCGGCGAAGATCGACGGGGCCGCACCCGGCAGCACCAGCAGGCGCAGGCGTTGCGGCAAGCCCAGGCGCAGCGCGCGGGCCGCCTCGCCCAGTTGCGGCGAGAGGCTGGCGATACCGCGCTGGGTGGCGATGAACAAGGGGAAGAACGCCGCCAGGGCGACGAACACCACCTTGGCCCCTTCGCCCAGGCCGAACCAGGCGGTGAGCAGCGGCACCCAGGCGAACAGCGCTACTTGGCGCAGCGCCGACAGGCTTGGCCCGAGCAGGCGCTCGGCCACCGGCGCCAGGCCCAGCAGCAAGCCCAGGGCGAAGCCTGCACCACCACCCAGCAGCAGGCCGACGAGGCTGCGCTGCAGGCTCAGGTACAGGGCCTCGGGCAGCGAGCCGTCCGCCAGCCCTGCCAGCAGGCTGCGCAGGACCTCCAGCGGCGAGGTGAGGATGTTGCCGTCGACCCAGCCGAGGCTGTTGGCGGCCTGCCACAGCGCCAGTAGCGCCACCGGCAGCAGTAGGCCCTGCCAACTCCGTGGGGCGGTGCTGCGCGGTTGCTCGCCCATGGCCGGTTGCGGCCAGTACAGCAGGCGGCGCTCCAGTGTCGAGAAACCACGGTCCATGCAGGCGCCGACCAGGCCGATCAGCAGGATGCAGAGCAACACCAGGTCGAGCATGAACAGCTGCCGCCCCCAGACCATCAGGTAGCCGATGCCTTCGCTGGAGGCCAGCAACTCCACGGCCAGCAGCGATGTCCAGCCGGTGGCCAGGGCCAGGCGTACGCCGGCGAGGAAGGCGGGTAGGGCGGCCGGTAGCAGCAGGCGCAGGAACAGCAGGTGCGGCGGCAGGCGCAGCACGGCAGCGGCTTCGCGCAGCTTGGGCTGGGCATCGCGCACCCCGACCAGCGTGTGCAGCGTCACCGGCACGATCACCGCCTTGACCAGCACCACCAGTTTGAGCAACTCACCGATGCCGAAAAACAGCATGAACAGCGGAATCCAGGCCAGCGTGGGGATTTGCGCGAGGGCCACGAACGTCGGCAGCACCAGCGCCTGTGCCCGACGCGACGCGCCAAGCCAGGCCCCCAGCAACAAGCCACTGGCGATACCCAGCAAAAGGCCCCAGAACAGCCGTTGCAGGCTGATCCACAAATGGCTCCATAGCTCGCCTGCGCCGAATTCCTGCGCGCTCTGCCAGACCAGCGCCGGCGCCGGCAGGATCTGTTCGTTCATCCAGTGCAGGCGGCTGGCCGTGACCCACAAGGCGGCCAGGGCCAAGGGCAGCACCCACGGCAGGAGGTGAGCGCCTGGAGTGGCGAAAGCGCCAAGCGCCCCCCGCAGACGCCATGGACTCGTGCTCAGGATTTCGCTCATCAGGCATCCCTCGAAGCGTTTTTGATTTATGCGTTTATGGAATTAAAAATTTACTAGATCGCTGATCAAGGGATAAGAGCATGGGCCGGTGGTACGTGGAAGCCCTGTGCCGTTGCGTTTTCCTCATATTTTCCATGCGCGTTGCGCAAGCCCGTCGCGAAGGCGCATGTCGCCTGATTTATGTCTTTTGGTTACTAAAAAATGAAGTTTTGATCTTTGTCGGTTCTAATCCGGACAGCCTAGCTTCTGGGCAAAGCGCCGGCCATCGCCGGTGGCAGCCTGCCAAGGAGCCTTGTCATGAACACGCCCTTTCGCCACTTGCTCAGTGCCTTCGGACTGCTGAGTGCATTCGCCCTGAGCGCCCAGGCCGCCGATACGGCCAGGCCGGACAGCATCCGTATCGCCGTGCCTGACCTCAGCGCCGGCAGCAAGCCCAGCGCTGGAGGCGTGGTGGATGTGCTGCGTGACCAGCAGTTGCTGGAAAAGGAATTCGCCAAGGACGGTATCCGTATCGAGTGGCGCTTCTTCAAGGGCGCCGGGCCGGTGGTCAACGAAGCCCTGGCCAACGGCCAGGCGGACTTCGCCTACCTGGGCGATCTGGCGGCGATCATCGGCAAGGCCAATGGCCTGGATACCCGCGTGCTGTCCGCCGGGGTACGTGGGGTCAAGAGCTACCTGGGCGTGGTGCCTGGCTCGGGTATCCACAGCCTGCACGACCTCAAGGGCAAGCGCGTGGCGGTGTTCCGTGGCACCGCCAACCAGCTGTCGTTCGCCAGCGCACTGGCCAGCCAGGGCCTGTCCGAGCGCGAGCTGAAGGTCATCAACCTCGACTTCAACGCGGCCAACGCCGCCTTGGCAGCCAAGCAGATCGACGCCACCTGGGGCCTGTCCAGCCTGCTGTCGCTGCGCGAGCGTGGCCTGGTCGAGTTGCCGGTGAACTCGCGCGACCTGGAGGGGGCCGGCAGTACCCAGTCGGTGTTGCTGGGCACCGGCGAGTTCATCCGCCAGCACCCTGACCTGGTGCAGCGGCTGGTCAATGCCCAGCAGCAGGCGGTGCAGTGGCTGCGAAACGAGCACAACCGCGACGCCTACATCGAGCTGGTGGCGAGCACCGCCAACTGGCCGCGCTCCATCCTGAGCGACGACCTGGCCCAGGAGGACCTCGCCCACTACTTCGATCCGCGCCTGGATGCCGAATTCGTCGGCCTGCTGCAGCAGGGCGTGGACCTTGCCGCCAAGGAACGCCTGATCCGCCGTGGCTTCCAGGTGTCCGAATGGATCGAGCCACGCTTTCTCGATGCCGCCCTGCAACAGGCCCGGGCCGTGCAGGCCGTCCGCTGAACCCGCAACCCCATCATCGACCGTGAGGAGCACGACATGAGCAACGCTGCATTGGCCGCCGCGCCACAGATCCCCGAACTCGACATCCAGCCGGTCGCCGGCCGTATCGGTGCCCAGATCCGGGGCGTGAAACTGTCCGCCGACCTGGACGCCGCCACCCTCGACGCCATCCAGGCCGCCCTGGTGCAATACAAGGTGATCTTCTTCCGGGGCCAGGACCACCTGGACGACCAGGGCCAGGAAGCTTTCGCCAAGCTGCTCGGCGAGCCGGTCGCCCACCCCACCGTGCCGGTGGTCGATGGCACCAGCTACCTGCTGCAGCTCGATGGCGCCGAGGGCCAGCGGGCCAATTCCTGGCACACCGACGTGACCTTCGTCGACGCCTACCCCAAGGCCTCGATCCTGCGCAGCGTGGTGGCACCGGCCTCGGGGGGCGACACGGTGTGGGCCAACACCGCCGCGGCCTATCAAAGCCTGCCTGAGCCGCTGCGCGAGCTGGCTGACAAGCTCTGGGCGGTGCACAGCAACGAATACGACTATGCCGGTGCCAAGCCGGATGTCGAGCCCGAGAAGCTCGAGCGCTACCGCAAGATATTCACCTCGACGGTGTACGAGACCGAGCACCCGGTGGTCCGTGTGCATCCGGTCAGTGGCGAGCGGGTGCTGCAGCTGGGGCACTTCGTCAAGCGCATCAAGGGGTACTCGCAGGCCGATTCGGCCTACCTGTTCTCCTTGCTGCAGGGGCACGTGACGCGCTTGGAGAACACCGTGCGCTGGCGTTGGCAGGCCGGTGACGTGGCGATCTGGGACAACCGCGCGACCCAGCATTATGCGGTGGATGACTATGGCACCCAGCCACGGGTGGTGCGCCGGGTGACCTTGGCGGGCGAGGTGCCGGTGGGGGTGGATGGGCAACTGAGCCGGACCATCCGCAAGGGGTGAGCCGGTCAATGGATCCTGGGGCCGCTGCGAAGCGGCCCCTGCCAGCTACACCTCTTTGTCACAGGCAATCAATTGCCTGACCAACCCCTGTGCCAGCGCCGACAACCCATACCCCACCCGGCTCACCACCCCATAACGGGTGTAGAACGCTTCCTCCTGCTCCGGCGCAAGGTCGGCAAGCTCCAGTGCCACCAACCCCCCTTCCCGCTGGTAAGGCCGCAGGTTCGCGCTGCAGGCGATGCCCAGGGTGTCCGAATGCAGCACCACGTTGAGTAGCGCATAGCCATGCTCGCATTCCACGCTGGGCAGGAAGTCCTGGCGGCCGCTGAGGTCGCCGAGGACCTTGCGGATGTTCGGCGGGCGGAAGGTGGTGGCCAGGGGGTAGTCGAACAGGTCGCGGGCGTGCACTTCGGCACGCTCGGTCAAGGGATGCCCGGCCCGGCAGCAGAAATGCCAGCGCTGCGGGGTCAGCTTGTGCACCTGGTAGTCCGGGTCGGCCTCGAACTGGCGGGTGTCGGCGACGAAGAACTCGATCTCCTCGGCGACCAGCCTGCGGTTCAGCGCCTGCCAGTTATCCACCTGGAAACAGGTACGCGCTGCCGGGTACTCGGCGACGAAGCGCGCCACCGCCCGAGGGACCAGGCCCCCAGCCGGCGCCGGGCCGGAACCGAAGCGCACCACCCCGGTGGTGGCGCCGTTGAACTGGTTGATCTCGTTGACCAGGTTGTGCGCCCCGTGCACCAGGCGCCGCGAGTGTTCCAGCACCAGCAGGCCCTGGCGGGTCGGCGCCAGTTCCTTGCTGGCGCGGTCGACCAGGCGGCAGCCGACGTTGTGTTCCAGCGTCTGGATGCTGCGGCTGAAGGCCGATTGCGACAGGTTCACCGCCGCCGCCGCCGCGACGAAACTGCGGTGCTCGACAAGGGCGATGAAGTGGCGGAGCTGGCGGAGATCGATATGCATTTTCTACATGGAAACTTTCGGTCGAATGCAATTGCTGATGAGGGTCTCGATCCTTATAAAGGGAGTTACTTATTCCACAAAATATGAATTACAAATATTTATATCTCTTAAAAGAATATAAGCCTGCCTGACCGCGATTCGGTTCCGCCAACGGAAATGCTCGCCAGGGCCCATGCCTCAAGGAGCATTTGCATGTCCCGACTTCACCGTTGGCCAGCCCGCGTGTCGCTGTTCTCCCTGCAACCCTTGGCCGCCGGCGTGCTGCTGGCCACGGCCGGCGGCAGCTTCGCCGAGCAAGCGCCGGTCGACGTGGCCCCGGCGGCCCAGCAGGACGCCAGGCTCGGCACCGTCACGGTCAATGCCCGCCGCCGTGAGGAGACCGCCCAGAGCGTACCCACGCCGATCAGCGTGCTCGGCAGCGAAACCTTGGAAACCCAGCGGATCTACCGGGTCCAGGACCTGCAGCAACTGGTGCCGAGCACCAATGTCGCCTACGTCCATGCCCGTCAGTCGAGCATTTCCATTCGCGGCCTGGGCAACAATCCGGCCAGCGACGGCCTGGAAGGCAGCGTCGGTGTCTACCTGGACAACGTCTACCTGGGCCGCCCGGGCATGGCGGTGTTCGACCTGCTCGACGTCGAGCAACTGGAAGTGCTGCGTGGCCCGCAGGGTACGCTGTTCGGCAAGAACACCACTGCCGGGGTGCTCAACATCACCACCCGCAAGCCGACCTTCCACCGCGAGGGCAGCATCCAGTCGTCCCTGGGCGAAGACGGCTACTGGCAGACCCAGGGCAGCTTCTCCGGGCCGCTCAGCGAAACCCTCGCCGGGCGCATCAGCGCCTACCACACCGAGGACGACGGTTATGTGAAGAACGTCTACAACGGCGACGACCTCAACGGCGGCAAGCGCCAGGGCTTTCGTACCCAGTTGCTGTTCGCGCCGAGCGAGACCTTCAACCTGCGCTGGATCGGCGAATACAACGAGGAAGACTCCAACAACGGCATCCTCAGCCTCTACAGCACCGGGCCGACCATCAACGGCGTCAACCGCTACGAGAGCCTGGCGGCCCAGGCCGGCGCCACGCTGGTGTCGGGCAAGGACCGCAAGGTCAATTTCGACGCCGACCAGATGGTCAAGGTATTCCAGGGCGGCACCTCGGTGGAGGCCAACTGGACCCTACCCAACGATTTCACCCTGACCTCGATCACCGCCTACCGTTGGTGGGACTTCACCCCGCGCAACGACGACGGGCTCAACGTGGCAGCCGCCCACAATGCCGGCGTCTCGGTCCGCGACAAGCAATACTCCCAGGAGCTGCGCCTGGCCTCGCCCACCGGTGGGTTCTTCGACTATGTGCTGGGCGCTTACTACTTCAAGCAAGACCTGGACAACAAGTCCTTCACCTACTTCGGCCCCCAGGCGGACATCTGGAACCTCACCCCGGCCGGTGCCCTGGCCAATGTCACGACCCTCGGCGACGGCCACATCGACACCGACAGCTACGCGCTGTTCGCCCAGGGCACCTGGCACCTGTCCGAGCGCCTGGACTTCACCGCCGGTGTACGCGGCACCTACGAGGAAAAGAGCGCCTGGGTCACCCGCGACGCGCCGATCGGTGGTGCGGCGGTGACGGGTGGGGCGGCTGCCGCGCGCCAGGGCCGGGTCGGCGCCTACGACTCGGGCGACCTCAACCAGTACAGCTTCAGCCCTTCCGGCCTGCTCAGCCTGAGCTACCGCTTCAGCGACGAGGTGCTCGGCTACGCCAGCCTGTCCCACGGCGAGAAGTCCGGTGGCATCAACCTCACCGTAGGTGCCGCGCCGCGCCTGGGCACCGACTCGCTGCTGGTCGGTACCGAGCGGGTCAACAACGCCGAGCTGGGGATCAAGAGCACCCTGCTGGACAACCGCCTGCAACTCAACGCCAACCTGTTCTGGGCCGAGGTCCATGGCTACCAGGCCAACGTCTATGACCAGGTCAACCGCGTGCAGTACCTGGCCAACGCCGGCAGCGTGCGTTCCCGGGGCCTGGAGTTCGAGGCCATGGCGCTGCCGCTGCGCGGCCTGACGCTCAACGTCAACGGCTCGTGGAACGACGTGCGCTACACCGAGTACGACGACGCCCCATGCCCGCCGGAGGTGAGCCTGGCCGACGCCACCGCCACCTGCGACCTGACCGGGCACCAGGTGGTCGGCGCCTCCAAGTACATCGCCAACTTCAATGGCCAGTACAGCTGGCAACTGGCCGAGCGCATCGAGCCCTACCTCACCGCCAGTTACGCCTTCCGCTCCAGGGCGGTGGGCACCATCGACGACTCCGACTACGGGCAGATTCCCAGCTACGCCATCGTCAACCTCTCCGCCGGCGTGCGCCTGGACCAGGGCGACGGTGTCCTCGATCTGTCGCTGTGGGTGAAGAACGCCGGCGACAAGACCTACTTCACCAGCCTGTGGAACTCCGCCAACGGCGGTTATGCCGGCGTGCTCGGCACGCCGCGCACCGTCGGTGCCACAGCCCGCTACGACTTCTGAGCACAAGGAGCTTTGCCATGAATGCCAAGACCGAAACCCCACGCCTGCCCGAAGGTGCCTGCATCACCGCCAAGGTCCCCGACCACGATGAGGCGTTGCTCGGTGACGTGGTGGTCAATCCCTATCGCCTGGCGCCGCTGACCGCCATCATCCGTGACGGTGGCCGCATCCTCGGCGCGGTCCACGTACGGGTGCTGGGCCGTGGCGAGCGCGGCGTGGACATCGCCTACGCGGTGTCCGACCGCTCGCTGTGGACCTACGGCGGCATCCCGGTGTTCGGCCTGTACCCGGATCACGTCAACCAGGTGGAGGTCACCTACAAGCTCGATGGCGAGCGCATTCGCGAGCGCTACGAAATCTACGCGCCTGCCGTGCGCCTGCCGGTGGTGGCCAGGCAGACGGCCGCCTTGCCCGAGGTGGAGCCGGTCAAGGTCGCGCCAGGCTTCGAGCAGCGCCTGTACCTGTTCAACCACCTGCTCGGCGACATCCCGGGCGGGCGCGCCTTCAAGTGGAACGGCCTGGGTGGCGCTGCCGAGTGGGACCAGGTCGGCAACAATTGGATCGCCGACAGCAATGGCGACGTGCGCTGGTACCTGGACATCGAGCAGATCCACGACTCCAACCGCCGCGACGGCCTGGGCGGCACCATGGGCTTCCAGCAGACCCGCGATGGCAAGCTGATCTGGGGCCAGGGCCAGACCTACTCCAAGTACGACCTGCTCGGCCGGCGTATCTGGCAGCGCAGCCTGCCGGACAAGTTCGCCGACTTCTCCCACGAGATCCGCGAGACCGCGCACGGCACCTACCTGCTGCGGGTCGGCACCAGCGACTACCGCCGTCCGGACGGCAAGCGCGTGCGTTCGATCCGTGACCACATCATCGAAGTGAACGAGGCCGGCGACGTGCTGGACTTCTGGGACCTCAACCAGATCCTCGACCCGTACCGCGGCGACTTGCTGGAAACCCTGGGCAAGGCGGCGATCCAGCTACCGGATGGCGTGCAGAAGCAGGACAGCCGGCTGGCCAACGAGCTGGCCGAGGGCGAGCTGCCGTTCGGCGACACGCCGGGCGTCGGCACCGGGCGCAACTGGGCCCACGTCAATGCCATCGACTACGACGCCGATGACGACAGCATCATCGTTTCAGCCCGTCACCAGGGCGTGGTGAAGATCGGCCGCGACAAGGCGGTGAAGTGGATTCTCGCCTCGCCCCAGGGCTGGCCGGCGCACCTGAAGGCCAAGGTGCTGACCCCGGTCGGCAGCGACGACTTCGACTGGTCCTGGACCCAACACACCGCCTGGTTGACCGGGCAGGGCACGCTGACGGTGTTCGACAATGGCTGGGGACGTGGCTTTGCCCCGACGAAACTGAGCGGCAACTACAGCCGGGCGGTCGAGTACAGGATCGACGAGACCAAGGGAACGGTCGAGCAAATCTGGCAGTACGGCAAGGAGCGGGGCGAGGCGTGGTACAGCCCGATCACCTCGGTGGTGGCGTATCGGCCGGATACCGACACCCAGTTCATCTATTCGGCGTCGGTGGGCTACCTGACGCCACAGAAGCTGACCACCACCGTGCTCAATGAGGTGCGCCGAGGTACCCAGGAGGTGCTGGTGGAGCTCAAGGTGCACAGCCGCCAGCCAGGGAGCGTCGGCTACCGGGCACTGGTGATCGACCTCGCCAAGGCGTTCTGACCCTGCCGGGAGGGCCGTCGGTCCTCCCATCACGATGTCTCCTGGCCCATGGTCTAACCTTCACTGGCCCTTTCGCGGGCACGCCCGCTCCCACAAGCTTCGAGCCGATCACACATCAATTGTGGTTTGCAGGGCCCTGCGGGGGCCACGAAGGGGGCTCATGCCTCACCGCCGATCTGGAAATTCCAGCCCGGTGTTCAACCATTCGTTCTTTTTTTCGAACAGCCTATTGTCCAACACCCCAGCAGCCGCTTAGCATTCGTTTGAGATTTCAAACGCTCACTGCCCAGGCGTTGAACACCCTTGGTGCAAGAATTCCTGACGGCAGCCCCTTGGGGCGCCTTTTCAACAATCAATAATTCGCCCCGTGCGTGCACGGTGCTTTAAGGGAAGCCGACATGCAGCTCAAAGACGCTCAGTTGTTCCGCCAGCAAGCCTTCATCAACGGTGAATGGCTGGATGCGGACAGCGGTCAGACCATCAAGGTGACCAACCCGGCCACCGGCGAAGTCATCGGTACCGTGCCGAAGATGGGCGCCGCCGAAACCCGCCGCGCCATCGAAGCGGCCGACAAGGCCCTGCCGGCCTGGCGCGCACTGACCGCCAAGGAGCGTTCGAACAAGCTGCGCCGCTGGTTCGAGCTGATGATCGAGAACCAGGACGACCTGGCCCGCCTGATGACCACCGAGCAGGGCAAGCCGCTGGCCGAAGCCAAGGGCGAGATCGCCTACGCCGCCTCGTTCATCGAGTGGTTCGCCGAGGAAGCCAAGCGCGTCTACGGCGACACCATCCCGGGTCACCAGCCGGACAAGCGCCTGATCGTCATCAAGCAGCCGATCGGTGTCACCGCCGCGATCACCCCGTGGAACTTCCCGGCCGCGATGATCACCCGCAAGGCCGGCCCGGCCCTGGCCGCCGGTTGCACCATGGTCCTCAAGCCTGCTTCGCAGACCCCGTACTCCGCCCTGGCCCTGGTCGAGCTGGCCAACCGTGCCGGCATCCCGGCCGGTGTGCTGAGCGTGGTCACCGGCAGCGCGGGCGAAGTCGGCGGCGAGCTGACCGGCAACTCGCTGGTGCGCAAGCTGTCCTTCACCGGCTCGACCGAGATCGGCCGCCAGCTGATGGAAGAGTGCGCCAAGGACATCAAGAAAGTGTCCCTGGAGCTGGGTGGCAACGCCCCGTTCATCGTGTTCGACGACGCCGACCTGGACAAGGCCGTCGAGGGCGCGATCGTCTCCAAGTACCGCAACAACGGCCAGACCTGCGTCTGCGCCAACCGCATCTACGTACAGGACGGCGTCTATGACGCGTTCGCCGAGAAGCTCAAGGCCGCCGTGGCCAAGCTGAAGATCGGCAACGGCCTGGAAGAAGGCACCACCACCGGCCCGCTGATCGACGGCAAGGCCGTGGCGAAGGTCCAGGAGCACATCGAGGACGCCGTTGGCAAAGGCGCCAAGGTGCTGTCCGGCGGCAAGCTGATCGAAGGCAACTTCTTCGAGCCGACCATCCTGGTCGACGTACCGAAGACCGCCGCCGTGGCCAAGGAAGAAACCTTCGGCCCGCTGGCCCCGCTGTTCCGCTTCAAGGACGAGGCCGAGGTCATCGCCATGTCCAACGACACCGAGTTCGGCCTGGCCTCGTACTTCTACGCCCGTGACATGAGCCGTGTGTTCCGTGTCGCCGAGGCCCTGGAATATGGCATGGTCGGCATCAACACCGGCCTGATCTCCAACGAAGTCGCGCCGTTCGGCGGCATCAAGGCCTCGGGCCTGGGTCGCGAAGGTTCCAAGTACGGCATCGAGGACTACCTGGAGATCAAGTACCTGTGCATCAGCGTCTGATCACGGGCTGACAGTTTTTACCTCTGCCAGCGGGGCGCGAGAGCGACGTCTCGCTGGTCTTTTTTACACCGCGGTACCTGGTGGCCAGGGCGTTCATGACAGTCGATCAACGCATGCTGCTCATGCACGGATCCAGCCACCCCCGAATAACAGCGCCGTCAGCGTCGGCGCGAATGAGGGCACTATGAGCAAGACCAACGAATCCTTGATGCAACGCCGTGTCAACGCCGTCCCACGTGGCGTTGGCCAGATCCACCCGATCTTCGTCGACACCGCGAAGAACGCGACCGTGATCGACGTTGAAGGCCGCGAACTGATCGACTTCGCCGGCGGCATCGCAGTACTGAACACCGGCCACCTGCACCCGAAAGTGGTGGCGGCCGTGCAAGAGCAGCTGACCAAGGTCAGCCACACCTGCTTCCAGGTTCTGGCCTACGAGCCCTACGTAGAGCTGTGCGAGAAGATCAACGCCCTGGTGCCAGGAGACTTCGCCAAGAAGACCCTGCTGGTCACCACCGGTTCCGAAGCCGTTGAAAACGCCGTCAAGATCGCCCGTGCCGCCACTGGCCGTGCCGGCGTCATCGCCTTCACCGGCGGTTACCACGGCCGTACCATGATGACCCTGGGCCTGACCGGCAAGGTCGTGCCGTACTCCGCTGGCATGGGCCTGATGCCAGGTGGCATCTTCCGCGCCTTGTACCCGAGCGAGCTGCACGGCGTCAGCGTCGACGAGTCGATCGCTTCGATCGAGCGTATCTTCAAGAACGATGCCGAGCCTAAGGACATCGCTGCGATCATCCTCGAGCCGGTCCAGGGCGAGGGTGGTTTCATCCCGGCACCGAAAGAGCTGATGCAGCGCCTGCGCGCCCTGTGCGACCAGCACGGCATCCTGCTGATCGCCGACGAAGTGCAGACCGGCGCTGGCCGTACCGGCACCTTCTTCGCCATGGAGCAGATGGGCGTCGCGCCTGACCTGACCACCTTCGCCAAGTCCATCGCTGGCGGCTTCCCGCTGGCCGGTGTGTGCGGCAAGGCCGAGTACATGGACGCCATCGCCCCGGGTGGCCTGGGCGGTACCTACGCCGGTTCCCCGATCGCCTGCGCCGCGGCCCTGGCCGTGATCGAAGTGTTCGAGGAAGAGAAGCTGCTCGAGCGCAGCCAGGCGGTGGGCGAGCGCCTGACCGCTGGCCTGCGCAAGATCCAGGAAAAGCACCCGATCATCGGTGATGTCCGTGGCCTGGGCTCGATGGTCGCTGTCGAAGTGTTCGAGAAGGGGACCCACACCCCGAACGCTGCCGCGGTCGCCCAGGTCGTGGCCAAGGCACGCGACAAGGGCCTGATCCTGCTGTCCTGCGGCACCTACGGCAACGTCCTGCGTATCCTGGTGCCGGTCACCGCGCCGGACGAGCAGCTGGACAAAGGCCTGGCGATCATCGAAGAGTGCTTCGCCGAGCTGGCCTGAATGTGACAGGCGTTAGAAAAAAACCCGCTTCGGCGGGTTTTTTTTTGCACCCTCGATGCGGCTGGGCGCTATCGTAGGCGGATGGATTTGCCTTGGAAGCTGCGAAGGATCGTGTGTCAAGGATTACCCAGGAGCCACTCATGAGCGCTGCCGACCCCATCCCGCCTTGTATCCTGATTGCCGAAGGCGATCCGTGGGTGCGCGACATGCTTCGCGACATGTTGCTCAGCGTGCGCTGCGACGCCCGCCTGCAGGTCTGCGCCAACGGCTCCGAGGCCTTGGCCGCGCTGTCGAGCAAGCCTGACCTGATCATTGCCGCCCGTGAGCTGGCCGGGGTCGATGGCCTCGACCTGTTGCGCAACGTGCGTGCCAAGGGGTACAAGCCGTCCCTGCCGTTCATATTGATGAGCGAGCGCACCGACAGCGCCAGTGTGCATGAGGTGCTACCGTTCCACCCCACCGCCTACCTGGGCAAACCCCTCGACCTGGCCAACCTGCGCAAGCGGTTGGAGAGCCTGTTGCTGGCGGTTGGCGAGCAGATTGCCTGCCCGACGCCGTCCTTGCAGCCGGGCATCCGCCTGTCGGCGTTCCTCGAGCAACGCCGTGTCACTGCCGATGGCGGGCCGCTGTTCGCCGATGTGCAGGTGGCGATCAAGCGCGCCCTCAACCCCCATGGGCTGAACCTCAAGGTGCTCGAGGAAGAGGTACGCAACGATCCGCAGATCACCGGCGTGCTGATCGCGGCGGCCAACAGCGCCGCACTGCATCGCGAGGCGCCGGTGCAGACCCTGCTGCAGGCGCTGAACAAGCTCGGCAGCACCCAGAGCATGAACCTGATCCTGGGCCTGGCGCTCAAGCGCAGCGCTCGCCTGAGCGACCTGTTGCTGGCCCGGCATGCCGCTCACTACTGGGACCTGTCCCTGCACACCGCCGAGTACGCCCGCAGCCTGGCGCGCATGCTCGAGCTGGATGAAGGCCGCTGCTACTGCGCCGGACTGCTGCACTGCCTGGGCGACCTGGCCGTGCTGCGTTGCCTGCAGGAATGGCGCCTGGCCGGTGGCGAGCTGGACGAGGACCAGGTGCAGTTGTCGCTGAACGCGTTCGGCGCCGCCTTCGGCTCGGCGCTGCGCACCCGCTGGCGGCTGCCGCTGAGCCTGCGCGAGCTGATCGCCGCCATCTACCAGTTGGGTGGCGGGGTGTATTCGCGGGAGATCCTGGCAATGAACCTGGCCGGGCAACTGGCGCGGCTGCCGGCGGAGCAGGGGATGGAGAAAATCGCCGACAGCAAGACGGCACGGTTGCTCAAGCTGGGCTTGCCGGAGCTGGGGCGGTTGCGCAGGGTGGAGAAACAGGAGATCGTCCAGCCGGAGGCCAACCGGTAGATCCCGTGTGACAGCCCAGGATCTTGAGAAAACAGGGGGTTCTGAATGGCGAAACCCAGCCTAGGCTGGGTTTCGCAGGTCCCTCTAAGGGGAATAAAGCGCTGAGTGCCTCTAAGGGCTACGGGGCCACGATAGGGAAAAGCTTGGATCCTGTCAATTTTTGAGCAGGGAGCTCGCATTCATCACCTTCACCACGGCGCGTTGGACTCGCTCGACAACCTCGCGTGCCACGACTTGCTCAAGAAAACCGCGGCCGATGGTCCTGGGCTTGAACAAGCGCTCCCGGCTCACCTGGGCGACCAAGTCAGCCTTGGCCCAACGTACCTGTTGCTTGAAATACGGGAGATCCTCGATCAGGTCGGCAGAGAACTGCACATGCCATCCTCGGCTCAGCTTGCCGGGATCCTTGGTGGTCGAGAGTGGAACGACAATACAGGCATTCGAATCGATTTTTCCATTGAGCACCATGACAAGCCGATTTTTCACCATTTCCGGTTTAAGGCGGAAGTCGTACCGACTCGATGCTGAAACAACATCGCCTTGATCTCGATACTCGCCGTAATTGCATTCCAGCACCTGCCCTACTTTTGGCTCGAACCTAATTGCCATGTTCCACCCTGAGCAGTTGTTAAGCGGCTCATGGTGTCATAACGGGAACAGCTTCCGATTGCTCTAGGAATGCCTCACGGCAATTAAAGAATATTCCCCTTTGGAAGGTAACCAAAGGGAGTAAGACATTTCTGAGCTTGCTAGATAATGGATCCAAATGGGCAAGTATGGCCATTCGGGGCTGGCTCACCCCAGCACGATCTGGTTCTTGCCCTGCCGCTTGGCCTGGTACATGGCTGCATCGGCCCGGGCGAACAGGGCTTCGAGGGTTTCGTCGGTGTCGTTCAGGCCAGTCAGGCCCTGGCTCACGGTGACGCCATACACCTGCTGCCCATGGCTGAAGCTCAGGCGCTGGATCTCGCGTTGCAAGCGTTCGGCGATGTGCTTGGCGACTTGGGCGGTGCAGCCGGGGAAGACCGCCGCGAACTCCTCGCCACCGATACGCCCGAACAGGTCGCCCCGGCGCAGCACGGCCCTGCCGCTGTCAGCGATACGTTGCAGCACCTGGTCGCCTTCCTGGTGGCCGTAGCTGTCGTTGATCTGCTTGAAGTCGTCGATGTCGAGCAACAGGAAGGCCAGGGGCGAACCCTCCTCGCGCGCGGCCTCGAAGGCTTGGCGGGCGCATTCGAAGAAGTGCCGGCGGTTGCTGCTCTGGGTCAGCACATCGGTGGTGGCCAGGCGTTGCAACTCGCCTTCGAGCTGCTTCTTCTCGGTGATGTCCTCGGCGATACCGACGATGATCACCCGCTGTTCGTTTTCACGTTGCTGGTTGATGAAGCATTTGTCGCTCAGCCAGCGCACTTGGCCCGCGGCATTGATGATGCGGTACTCGCGGTCTTCCACCGCGCCCTTGAGCAGCACCTGGGCCAGGCTGCGCTCGGCGTAGTCCAGGTCGTCGGGGTAGATGCTGTCGCGCCACTCGTTGTAGTCGGCCAGCACCAGGCTGGCCGGGCGCCCGAAGATACGTTCGTAGGCTGGGCTGACATACAGCACCTGGCGGGTCTCCCAGTCGAAGGCCCAGAGCACGGCATTGAGGCTGTCGAGCAGCGAGCTGTAGAGCTGCTCGCGTTCGCTCAGGCGAGCCACTTCGCCCTGAGCGTGCAGCAGGGCGAGCAGGGTCTGGGCGGCTTCGGGCGGCGGGTTGCCGCAGAGGGGCGGGGTGAAGTCTTTGGCCATGAGCACGGAACGGTTCTCGGCATGAAAGCGTGCGGCCACGATCCGGCCCGCCACGCGGGCGATGTGCCGGATTTGAGTGGAAGGCAGGGGACGAAGTTCCGGGGTGGCCCGCCCCGTCGCGGGGCGGGCCGATCAACGGTGCTCAGGCCCCGGCAGGGCGTAGGGAGTAGGTCTTGAGCTGGCCGGCGAAGTCGCGCAAGGCCTGGATACCGCTGGCCTCGGCCTCATGCACCCAATCCTTCATGGCGGCGAGCATGTCGTGGCCGTTGGCGCTGGTACGGGCCCAGATCTGCTGCAGGGCCAGGCGTTTTTCATAGATGGTCTTGAGCGCCTGGCTGTGGGCCAGCATGGACTCGATACGTACGTGATGGCGGTCCTGCAGCAGGCTGGTTTCCCGCGACAACAGGCGCTTGGCGCGGCGGAAGCGGTGGCGCATCGAGGCATCGACCCGGGCCAGTTCCTGCTTGACCAATGGCGCGATCACCAGCTTGCGGTACTGGGCCATGATCTGGAAACGGTTGTTGAGGATCGCCATGGCCGTGTCCATGTCCAGGTGCGCCTTGCCCTCGACGCGGTGGGCGATGGGCGCCACACGCTGCACCTTGGCCAGGCGCAGCAGGCACAGCAGGCGGATCCACATCCAGCCGATGTCGAACTCCCAGCGCTTGACCGACAGCTTGGCCGAGTTGGGGTAGGTGTGATGATTGTTGTGCAGCTCCTCGCCGCCAATGACGATGCCCCAGGGCACCAGGTTGGTGGCCGCGTCGCGGCATTCGAAGTTGCGGTAGCCCAGCGCATGGCCCAGGCCGTTGACCACGCCAGCGGCCCAGAACGGAATCCACATCATCTGCACTGCCCAGATGGTGATGCCGATGGTGCCGAACAGCAGCAGGTCGATCAGTGCCATCAGCGCCACGCCGCCGAGCCTGTAGCGCGAATAGAGGTTGCGTTCGATCCAGTCGTCCGGGCAGTTCTTGCCGTAGATGCGCAGGGTCTCGGGGTTGCGCGCTTCCTCACGGTAGAGCTCGGCGCCCTTGCGCAGCACGGTGCCCAGGCCCTTGTGCAGCGGGCTGTGCGGGTCGTCGGGGGTTTCGCACTTGGCGTGGTGCTTGCGGTGCACCGCGGTCCACTCGCGGGTGTTCTGCGCGGTGGTCAGCCACAGCCAGAAGCGGAAGAAGTGCTTGAGCCCGGCATTGAGCTCCAGGGCGCGGTGGGCCGAGTAGCGATGCAGGTAGAGGGTGACGCTGACGATGGTCACATGGGTCATCAGCAGGGTGACGCCGACCAGTTGCCAGGCCGACAAGTCGAGCAAACCGTTGTACCACATAGGTGTAGAAGCCCTCGGAAACACAGGGGAACAGCGTCGGCAATTATCCCCTGGCGGGGAAATAAAGCCAGTCGCCCGTTGCGAGGGTGCCAGCCCTGTCGCGGGTGCGCGCGCTCCCGCACGAGGTCGTGCAGCCCCCGTGGCAGCGGGCTTGCCCGCGAGCAGGGCAGATGAAATCTGCAACCTATTTCTAATGCCGGGAATTAAGTCACGGCATGTTTCCGCCTTTATAATGCCCCATCCTTTTTCATGGGCTTACCCACCCGACATGTCTGTTTCCGTTCGCGACGCCCTGCGCATGGCGGCGTTGTACCTGGTGCTCTCGATTCTCTGGCTGGTGCTGTCCGAACAGGTGCTGCGCGGCCTTTCCGATGACCCGACGGTGCTGGCCGTGGGCCGCCAGGCCAATGTGCTCGTCTGGGTGCTGGTCAGTGCCTTGCTGATCTTCGTCTCGCGTGCCCGCCTGCTCAATTTCATCGGCATCGGTGCGCGCCTGCGCAGCGAGGACCGTGAGCGCCTGCGCATGGCCGCGGCGGTGTTCGACAGCACCCTGGAGGGCGTGTTGGTGACCGACCGCGACGGCCTGATCGTGCACGTCAACCGGGCCTTCATGCGCATCACCGGCTACCAGCAGGACGAGGTGATCGGCCAGCGCCCTAGCAAGTTCAAGTCGGGCCACCACGGTGCGCCGTTCTACCAGCAGATCTACGCCGCGCTGGCGCAGAAGGGCGAGTGGAGCGGCGAGATCTGGAACCGGCGCAAGAGCGGCGAGATCTACCCGCAGTGGCAGACGATCTGCGCCATCCGCGACGACAGCGGCGCGGTCAGCCACTATGTGGCGGTGTTCAGTGACATCAGCGCGATCAAGCACTCCGAACGGGAGCTGGCCTACCTGGCGCACCACGATCCGCTGACCGGCCTGCCCAACCGATTGCTGTTCAACGACCGGGCCGAACAGGCCCTGGCCGCCGCCCAGGCCAACAAGCGCGGCTGTGCCTTGTTGCTGCTGGACCTCGATCATTTCCAGAGCATCAACGATGGCCTTGGCCACACCATCGGCGACCAGTTGCTCAAGCTGGTCGGCGAGCGCCTGCGCGACATCCTCGGCCATGGCGTGACCCTGGCGCGCCTGGGCGGCGACGAGTTCGGCGTGCTGGCGGAGAACTGCCCACAGGTCGGCCAAGCCGCGACCCTGGCGCAGACGATCATCGAGCGCATGCGCGAGCCGTTCGTCTTCGACGACAATCGCCTGTTCATCAGCGTCAGTGTCGGTATCAGCCTGTTCCCCAGCGATGCGCTCGGCGCCGAGCAACTGCTGCGCAATGCCGATTCGGCGCTGTTCAAGGCCAAGAGCAATGGCCGCGCCTGCTACGCCCTGTACACCGAGGAACTGACCGCCCACGCCCAGCACCGGGTCGAGACTGCCGGCGAGTTGCGCCGTGCCCTGGAGCACGAAGAGCTGCGTGTGTACTTCCAGCCGGTGCACGACCTGTGCAGCGACAGGATGGTCGGGGTCGAGGCGTTGGTGCGCTGGCAGCATCCGCTACGGGGGCTGGTGTCGCCGGGCGAGTTCATCCCCATCGCCGAGCGTACCGGGTTGATCGCCGAGATCGATGCCTGGGTGCTGCGCCAGGCATGCCGGCAGATGGTGCGCTGGCAGGGCGAGGGGCGGCAGCTGGCGTTCGTCGCGGTGAACATTTCCAGCCGCCTGTTCGGCCAGCGCGATCTGTACCGGCAGGTGGCCGAGGTGCTGCACGACACCGGCATGGACCCGGCGCTGCTGGAGCTGGAGGTCACCGAAAGCGCGGTGATGGAAGATCCGGAGGTGGCTCTGGAACAGTTGCACCGGCTGCGCGAGCTGGGCCTGAGCCTGGCCATCGACGACTTCGGCACCGGTTATTCGTCGTTGCTGCGGCTCAAGCGATTGCCGGTGCAGAAGCTCAAGATCGACCAGGGCTTCGTCGCCGGTCTGCCCCATGACGAGGATGACATCGCCATCGTCCGGGTGATCATCGCCCTGGCCCGCAGCATGGGCATGCAGGTGCACGCCGAGGGGATCGAGCAGGCCGAGCAGGCTCGCTTCCTGCTGGAACAGCAATGTCACCTGGGGCAGGGGTACTGGTTCGGGCGGCCGGTACCGGCACAGGCGTTGCGCTGGGACTGAGGCCGGTCCGGGGCCGCTCCGACCAGTAGGGGGAAGGCTTCAGCGCTTGTTCAAGCCCTTCGCCAACCGATCCCCACCCAGCTGGATCAACGCCACCAACGCCACCAGCATGGCGATCACGGTCAGCATGACCTGGCTGTCGAAACGCTGGTACCCATAGCGATAGGCAATATCCCCCAGCCCGCCCGCGCCGATGGCACCGGCCATGGCCGAGGAGTTGATCAAGGTCACCAGGGTGATGGTGAAGCCGCCGACGATCCCCGGCAGTGCCTCGGGCAGCAGCACGTGCCAGACGATGTGCCAGCGCCGGCACCCCATGGCCTGGGCCGCCTCGATCAGGCCATGGTCGACCTCGCGCAGGCTGACCTCGGCGATCCTGGCGAAGAAGGGCGTGGCGGCGATGGTCAGCGGGACCACGGCGGCCCACACGCCATAGGTGGTACCCACCACCAGGCGGGTGAAGGGGATCAGGGCGACCATCAGGATCAGGAACGGGATCGAGCGGAACAGGTTGACGAACGCACTCAACACACGGTTCAGCAACGGCGCCTCGAAGATCCCGCCCTTGTCGCTGGTGACCAGCAGCACCGCCATCGGCACCCCGACCAGCAGGGCGATCAGCGACGACACGCCGACCATCAGCAAGGTATCCAGCAAGCCCTGGAACAGACGCTCAAACCACATAGCCCAGTACCTCCACCTCATCGGCCCAGCGACGGGCGCGCTCCAGCAATAGCGGCAGTGCATGGGGCGAACCCTGTACCGACAGGATCAGTTGCCCCACGGCCCGCTCGCCGATGGTCTCGATGCCGCCCTGGAGCAGGCGCACGCGCCCGCCCAGGGCACTGAACAGCTCGGACAGTTCCGGCGCGCCCAGCAGGCTCAGCCTGAGTACCAGCGCCGCATCGCTTGCGCCGGGGCTGGTGCGCAGGTTGGCCTGCAAGGCGGCGGGCAGCTTGGCTTGCAACGGCGCGAGCAAGCTGCGGGTGACCTCGTGCCGCGGTGCGCCGAACACCTGCCAGACGTCGCCCTGCTCGACGATCTGCCCACGTTCGAGCACCAGCACCCGGTGGCAGATGTCGCGGATCACCGCCATCTCGTGGGTGATCAGCACGATGGTCAGGCCCAGGCGCTGGTTGATGTCGCGCAGCAGCTCGAGGATCGAGGCGGTGGTTTCCGGGTCGAGCGCCGAGGTGGCCTCGTCGCACAGCAGGATTTCAGGGTCATGGACCAGCGCCCGGGCGATGCCCACCCGCTGCTTCTGCCCGCCCGACAACTGCGCCGGGTAGACGTGGTGCTTGTGCGCAAGCCCCACCAGCTCCAGCAGTTCGCGAACCTTGCGTTGGCGCTCGGCCTTGGCCACGCTCGCCACCTTCAGCGGCAACTCGACGTTCTGCCAGACAGTCTTGGCCGACATCAGGTTGAAGTGCTGGAAGATCATGCCGATGCGCCGGCGCAGCGCGACCAGGTGGTCCTCGTCGAACGGCGCGATGTCCACCTGGTCGATCAGCACCCGGCCCTGGGAGGGCTGTTCCAGGCGGTTGATGGTGCGTAGCAGCGATGACTTGCCGGCGCCGCTGCGGCCGATGATGCCGAAGATCTCGCCGCGGCGGATGTTCAGGTCGATGCCCTGCAAGGCGGGCTGGGCCTGGCCCGGGTAGGTCTTGCCCAGGCCGACGAAGCGCACGTGGGCATCGTTCACCTCTGGGCGCAGGGCCTGCTCGCGGGCAGGGGCCGGCGAGGCTTGCGCGGTGGGCGCCCTGAGGGCGCTGGCGCTGCTCATCTCAACCCTCCCAGCCGGCCTGGTAGAGGCTGCCGTGGGCTTTGTCCAGGGCCGCGCGCACGGCGGGCGAATGCTGGTAGATGTCGACGAACCTGGCCAGGCGCGGGTCGTCCTTGCTCTGTGGGCGGATGACGAACTGGATCACGTATTCCTTGTTCTCCAGGCCATCGAACAGCAGTGCCGAGGTGGCGTCGAAGCTGTTGGCCAGGCGGATGTACGCGGGGTAGCCCTGGACCAGGTCGGCGTCATCGTAGGCACGTACCAGTTGTACAGCTTCCACCTGGAGGATCTTCAACTGCTTCGGGTTGGCGACGATGTCGTCCTCGGTGGCCTTGTAGCCAACCCCCGGCTTGAGGTCGATCAACCCGGCCTTGGCCAGCAACTGCAGGCCGCGGCCGCTGTTGATCGGGTCGTTGGCGATGGCCACGCTGGCCCCGTTGGGCAGATCGGCAAAGCGCTTGTAGCGCTTGGAGTACAGGCCGACGTTGTTGATGATGCCCGGGGCGTAGGGCTCCAGCTCGAAGCCGGCGGCGGCCTTGGCGTTCTCCAGGAAGGGGATGTGCTGGAAGTAGTTCACGTCGATGTCGCCGCTGGCCAGGCTCACGTTCGGCGCGATCCAGTCGCTGAACTCGATCAGCTTGACCTCCAGGCCCTGCTTGCGGGCCTCGTCCACCGCCGCTTCGAGCGGGATGGCAAAGGCTGCGGTGGTGCCGACCTTCAGCGGTTCGCCGGCCAGCGCAGTGGCGGCCAGGCCCAGGGACAGCACGGCGGCCGCGACGGGCCGGAACAGTTTCTCAAGCATGGTGCAAGGCTCCAGTCGGGGTAGGGGGGGTGGCGCGGTAGGCGGCACCGGGGTGGTCGGCGGGCAGGTGCGGGTGGCCGCTGGCGAAGAGCTTCTCGCGCAGGCTGCCGGGTGCGTAGGCGGTCTTGTAGCGGCCACGGCGTTGCAGCTCGGGGACCACCAGGTCGATGAACGCCTCATGGCTTTCCGGGGTGACGGTGCGGGTCAGGTTGAAGCCGTCCAGGCCGGTCTCGTCGATCCAGGCGATCAACTGCCCGGCGACCTGTTCGGGCGAGCCGACCAGGGTCACGTAGCGCCCGCCCAGGGCGTGCTGCTCCAGCAGACGGCGGCGGGTCCAGGCGTTGTCCTGCAACTGGCGGGTCGCGGACTGGATGGCGTTGCCCTTGGCGAAGCCGATCGGCTCGTCCAGGCCGTAGGCGGCGAAGTCGATGCCGGTGGAACTGGCAAAGTGCGCCACGCCCGCTTCCGGGCTGGCATAGCGCAGGTATTCGGCGTGCAGGGCCTGGGCCTGCTGTTCGCTCGGCGCGACGATCACCGTGATGCCCATGAAGACCTTGATCGCCTGCGGGGCGCGGCCGCTGGCCTGGGCCGCGGCACGTACCTTGTCGACCTGGGCACGGGTGGTCGCCTTGTCCTGGCCGCTGATGAACACGCACTCGGCATGCTGGCCGGCGAAAGCCAGGCCGCGTGGCGAGCTGCCGGCCTGGAACAGCACCGGGGTACGCTGGGGCGAGGGCTCGCACAGGTGGTAGCCCTCGACATGGTAGAACTCGCCCTGGTGGCGAACCTTGCGCACCTTGTCTGGGCGGGCATAGACGCGCCGAGCGCGGTCGGCGACCACGGCGTCGTCATCCCAGCTGCCTTCGAGCAGTTTGTACAGCACCTGCAGGTATTCGTCGGCCTGGTCGTAGCGGCGGTCGTGCTCGGGTTGCCGTGCCAGGCCCATGGCGCGGGCGGCGCTGTCCAGGTAGCCGGTGACGATGTTCCAGCCGACCCGACCATTGCTCAAATGGTCGAGGGTGGAGAGGCGCCGAGCGAACAGGTAGGGCGCGTCATAGGTGAGGTTGGCGGTCAGGCCGAAGCCCAGGTGCCGGGTCACGGCGGCCATGGCCGAGACCAGCAGCAGCGGGTCGTTGACCGGCAACTGGATGGACTCTTTGAGCGTCACGTCCACCGACTGCCCGTAGACGTCGTAGGTGCCGACGATATCGGCGATGAACAGCCCGTCGAACAGCCCGCGCTCGAGCAACTGGGCCAGCCGGGTCCAGTATTCCAGGGTCCGGTACTGGGTCGCTTGGTCCCGAGGGTGGGTCCACAGGCCGTGGTTGATGTGCCCGACGCAGTTCATGTCGAAGGCGTTGAGGAGGATCTGCTTGCCCATCAGATCGTCCCCCGGCGTGGCGGGTTCTCGCCGTTGAGGTAGTAGTTGCCGATGGCGTGGTACTTCCAGCGCACCGGGTCGTGCAGGGTGTGGACCCGGGCGTTGCGCCAGTGGCGGTCGAGGTTGTGCTCGGCCAGGGTGGCCTGGCTGCCGGCCAGTTCGAACAGGGTGCTGCCAGCTGCCAGGGAAATCTCGGTGCTGATTGCCCGGGCCTCGGCCACGGCGATGGACGCGGCGGCGACGGTGTCGGCGTTGCTGGCGTCGCGGGCGCGGTCGAGGTATTCACCGGCGCGCTCCAGCAGGGCCTCGGCGGCATGCAGGCGGATGGCCAGGTGACCGAAGCTCTTGAGACTCAGTGGGTCGTCGCTGGCCTTGTCGACGCCGGAATCGACCCAGGGGCGGCTACGGCTGCGCACGAAGCGCAGGGCGTCGTCGAAGGCGGCGCGGGCGATGCCGGTGTCGATGGCGGCATGGAGGATCTGCGCCAGCGGGCCGACCGGGGTCGGGCGCTCGAAGGCGCTGTCGAAGGGCACCACGTCCTGGTTCGCGACGAACACGTTGTCGAACGTCACCGAGCCGCTGCCGGTGGTACGCTGGCCGAAGCCGCTCCAGTCGTCGATCACCTGCAGGCCAGCAGCATCGGCAGGCACGAAGGCCAGGTGCTGTACACCCTGTTCATCGATCACCGAGGTGGGGATGCGCTGGGCGTACAGGGCGCCGGTGGCGTAGAACTTGCGGCCGTTGATCCGCCAGCCATCGCCATCGCGGGTCAGGCGGGTGGTGCGGTCGTGGGCGGTCTTGGTGCCCAGCTCGGCCAGGGCGTTGCCCAAGCGTCGCCCGGCCAGGACCTCGGCATAGAGGCGCCGTTGCTGCTCGGGGGCGCCATTCACCCGTAGCACTTCCAGGGCATAGAAGTGGTTCTGCGGAATCTGCCCGAGGGAGGCGTCGGCCTGGGCGATGCGGGCGATGACCTTGGCCAGGGTGACGTTGGATACCCCCGCGCCGCCGAAGGCCTTGGGCACGCTGATGGCCCACAGGCCGGAGCGGGTGAACAGGTCGAGCTCGGCGTGGGGCAGGCGGCGCTCGCGGTCGCGCAGGGCGCTGTCGCGTTGCAGCTGCTGGGCGATTTCCTCGGCGACGGCCAGGGCCTGGGCGTCGGAGGTGATCAGGGATTGGGTCATGTCGTTCTCCAAGGGGCGCTGCTTCGCTGCTCTCGCAGGGACACCCACATGAGTCGCGCTGTTCGTGAGAACAGCGTCAAACCTATGGGTGCGGGCTTGTCCGCGAAGGGCTGCGAAGCAGCCCCGGCTCACTCAAATCCAGGAATGACGGGCAGGGCGGGTGCCGTTGAGGTGCCAGGCGCCGACCGCGTGGTATTTCCAGCGCACCGGGTCGTGCAGGGTGTGCACCCGGGCGTTGCGCCAGTGACGGTCGAGGTTGAACTCGGCGAGGGTGGCGCGGCTGCCGGCCAGTTCGAACAGCTTCTCGCTGGCTTGCAGGGCGATCTCGGTGGTCAGCACCTTGGCCTCGGCCACGGCGATCGAGGCACGTGCCGCGGCGTCTTCGTCCACGGCGCCGGCGTTGACCTCGTCGAGCACCCTGGCGGCCTTGCGCAGCAGGGCCTCGGCGGCATGCAGCTCGAGCTTGAGACGGCCGATGTCGGCGATCACGTAGAGATCATCGCCGGCCCGCTCGACCTTGGCGTCGACCCATGGCCGGGACTTGTCGCGCACGAAGGCGATGGCATCCTCGATCGCCGCTTCGGCGATGCCGGCATCGATGGCCGCCTGGATCAGTTGCGAGGCGGCACCCTGGGTGTTGGGGACTTCGCGCTGGCGGCGGGTGTCGATCACCAGGTCCGCGTCCACCGGCACCTGGTCGAGCAGCACGGTGCCGCTGGCGGTGGTGCGCTGGCCGAAGCCGGACCAGTCGTCGACGATGCGCAGCCCCGGGCTGCCACGGCGGACGAAGGCCAGGCGCTGGTGGCCCTCGTCATCCAGGGCCTTGACCGCTACCCAGTGGGCGAACAGGGCGCCGGTGGAGTAGAACTTCTCGCCACTGATGCGATAGCCGGCGCCGTCGCGGGTGATCCGCGCCTTGAGCGTCAGGGTGTCCTTGGTGCCGCGTTCGGGGCCGGCATTGCCGATGCGCCAGCCGTCGAGCACGGAACGAAACAGCACGGCCTGCTGCGCCTCGCTGGCGGTCAGGCGCAGCAGTTGGAGCATGCCGAACTGGTTCTGCGGGATCTGCCCGAGCGCCGGATCGGCGGCGCTGATGAGGCGAAAGACCTCGGCGATGGTGGCGAAGGAAACCTCGGGGCCGCCATGGGCCTTGGGAATGCTGATGCTGCCCAGGCCGCTGCGGGTGAATTGTTCGATCTCGGCCCATGGCAGCCTGCGCTGCTGGTCACGGCGTGCGGCTTGCTGGCGAGCGGTCTCGGCCAGTTCGCGGGCGGCTTGCAGGGCCTCGGCATCGGTGCGCAGCACCTTGGCCGGCAGCAGCAGGGGCGAGCTGTCGAGATCGCTGGAGGGAAGCGTGTTCGGCTGGCTGGACATCAGTGCTGCTCCCTGGCTGCACTCAATGCCCTGGCGTTGCGCACTGGGGTGATTGTGATCCTGACCATTCCTTACCTCACAAAAGTTGAAAGCGTCGCCTCAGCTGACGGCGACAGACGTTTGCTGGTCCGGTGGTCCGGTCTATATACCCTATGCGCTTATAAAAACTTTATGAACTAACTTTTTGGACTATAGATAGAAGAGCCGCTCGGGCGGGGAAGGATGGCGCTTGATTGATAGGGGCGCAAAGCGCCCCCAGGTGCTCGAAAGCGCTCTAGCCTTGCGAGGCTGCCGTGCCAAGGAACTTGCGCAGGAACTGCTGCGTACGCTCCTCCTGCGGATGGGCGAACAACGCCTTGGCCTCGCCCTGCTCGACGATCACCCCCTTGTCGAAGAAGATCACCCGGTTGGCCACGTCCCGGGCAAAGCTCATCTCGTGGGTGACGATGATCATGGTGCGCTTTTCCTCGGCCAGGCCGCGGATGGTCGCCAGGACCTCGCCGACCAACTCTGGATCGAGCGCCGAGGTCGGTTCGTCGAAGAGGATCACCTCCGGTTCCATCGCCAGGGCCCGGGCGATGGCCACCCGCTGCTGCTGGCCGCCGGACAGGCGCCGCGGATACGCGTCTTCCTTGCCGCCCAGGCCGACCTTGGCCAACAGCGTGCGGCCCAGTTCCACGGCCCTGTCGCGGGGCATCTTCTTGACGATCACCGGCCCCTCGATGACGTTCTCCAGGGCGGTGCGGTGGGGGAACAGGTTGAAGTTCTGGAACACGAAGCCGGCCTGCTGGCGCAGACGGCGGATCGCCGCTTGCTGGCCGCCGAGCGGGCGGTTGGCGTCGATGCTGATGTCACCGACCTGGATGCGTCCGGCGTCGGGTGTCTCGAGCAGGTTGAGGCAGCGCAGGAAGGTGGTCTTGCCGGAGCCACTGGGGCCGATGATGGCCACCACCTCGCCGGGCTGGACGGTCAGGTCGATGCCGTTGAGCACGGTGTGGCCCTTGAACTGCTTGCTCAGGCCTTCTACGACGATCATCTTCAGTGCTCCCGGTCATGCTGGTTGACCCGCGCTTCCATGCGGTTCTGGAAGTGCGCGAGGATGCTGCACAGTATCCAGTAGATAACGGCCACGGCCAGGTACATGGTGAAGACCTCGAAGGTCCGCGCGGTGATCAGTTGGGCCTGGCGGAACAGCTCCGGTACCTGGATGGTCGCCGCCAGGGCGGTGTCCTTGACCAGGGAGATGAAACTGTTGCCCAGCGGCGGCAGGGCGGTGCGCATGGCCTGTGGCAGGATCGCCCGGCGCATGGCCTGGGTGCGGGTCATGCCGATACTGGCGGCGGCCTCCCACTGGCCACGGTCGATCGAGGAAATCGCCGCGCGCAGGATCTCGCAGATGTACGCCGCCATGTTCAGCGACAGGCCGATCAGCGACGCCGGTATCGGGTCGAGTTCGATACCGATCTGCGGCATGCCGAAGTAGATCACGAACAGTTGCACCAGCAACGGCGTGCCGCGGAAGAACGACACGTACACCCGGGCCAGCCAGTCCAGCGGCAGGATCTTCGACAGGCGCATCAGCGCCAGGGCAAAGCCCAGGATCAGGCCGAAGAACATGCCGCCGACGCTGAGGACGACCGTGTAGCCAGCGCCCTTGAGCAGGAAGGGCGTGGAGTCGAGGACGAGTTGCAGGCTTTCGGCGATCATTGAGTGACGTCGGCACCGAAGTATTTCTCGGACAGCTTGGCCAGGGTGCCGTCAGCCTTGAGCTTGTCCAGTGCCTTGTTGATCGCCTCGAGCAGCTCCGGCTCGCCCTTGCGCAGGGCCACGCCCGATTCCAGGCGCGAGAACGCCTCGCCGGCGAGCTGGGTGTCCTTGGCCTTCTGGGCGTATTCCAGGGCGGCCAGGCGGTCGATCAGGATGGCGTCGATGCGGCCGTTGCGCAGGTCGGCGAACTTGCTCGGGTCGTCCTCGTAGGTGCGCACGTCGGCCTGTGGCACGTCCTGCTTCACCCATTGCTCGTAGTTGGTGCCCAGGCCCACGCCAACCTTCTTGCCGGCCAGGTCGGCGGCCTTGTGGATGTTCAATTGCTCGGCCTTCTTCTTCAGCACCAGGGCCTGGATGCCGGAGATGGTGTAGGGCTCGGAGAAGTCGTATTTCTTCTTGCGCTCCTCGGAGATGGTCACCTGGTTGACCACCACGTCCAGGCGCTTGGATTCCAACGCCGCGAGGATACCGTCCCACTTGGTCGGCTGGATCCTGGCCTTGACCCCCAGCTCCTTGGCCAGCAGCTCGGACAACTCCACCTCGAAACCGGCCAGCTTGCCGTTCTCGTCGACGAAGCTGAACGGCGGGTAGGTGCCCTCCAGGCCGATGCTGATGCTGCCTTTTTCCTGGATGGTCTTGAGTTGCTCGCCGGCGAAGGCCTGGTTGAACAGGCCGGTGCCCAGCAGGATGGCCAGGCTGGCGGTGAGAAGCGGTTTGGCGAATGTCGACATGTGTGGGCCCCGCGCTTGTTGTGGAAGTAGTGGGTGGCGACTATAGGGGTGGGCTATATAGGTCTTGAAATAATAAAAACTTATTTTGTTATTTCTTTTATTTCTTTATCGAGAGATTCGACAGCATTGAGGGTAGGTCAGGAATGCCTGGTCTGTCAGCGCTGCTTATGCCCGACTTAGCGCAGGATGGAATAAAGCGTTGTTTTTTCCAAGGGACGGATTTGCCGTAGAGTGGATCGTACCGGCGCAGCCATTACCAAGAAAACCGCCGGGTCAGGAGAATACCGTGAGCGAACATCCATCGACTGGGCATTGGCAACTGCAGGGCATCGTCAGCGGCTTGCGCAGCGCCCGTGAGCAATGGCGTAGCCGCAACGGCCGCAGCAGCGGCGAGCAAGGCGGGCGGGAATTGCCTTCGCGCGAGGCCATGCGGCAGATCCTCGAGCAGTTGTGCGGGGCGCTGTTTCCCATGCGTCTGGGGCCGGTGGACCTGCGTGAGGAAAGCGAGGACTTCTATGTCGGCCATACCCTGGATGCCGCCCTCACGGCGTTGCTGGCCCAGGCCCGTCTGGAGCTGCGCTACGCGGCGCGCCACGGCAAGGCCGAGATCGTCGACGTGGATGCCCATGCCCTGCGCCTGATCCAGGACTTCGCCGCCGCCCTGCCGGGCCTGCGCGTGCTGCTCGACACCGATGTACTGGCCGCCTACCAGGGCGACCCGGCGGCGCGCAGCGTCGACGAGGTCTTGCTGTGCTACCCGGGCATCCTGGCGGTCATCCACCACCGCCTGGCCCACCACCTGTACCAGGCCGGCTTGCCGCTGCTGGCGCGGATCAGTTCGGAGCTGGCCCACTCGGCCACCGGTATCGACATCCACCCCGGTGCGCAGATCGGCTCGAGCTTCTTCATCGACCATGGTACGGGCGTGGTGATCGGCGAGACCGCGATCATCGGTGAACGGGTACGCATCTACCAGGCGGTGACCCTGGGCGCCAAGCGCTTCCCGGCCGACGAGACCGGCATGCTGCACAAGGGCGAGCCGCGCCACCCGATCGTCGAGGACGATGTGGTGATCTATGCCGGGGCGACCATCCTTGGGCGGATCACCATCGGCAAGGGCTCGACCATCGGCGGCAACGTCTGGCTGACCCGCAGCGTTCCGCCGGAGAGCAACATCACCCAGGCGAACCTGCAGCTGGAATGCGAGGGGCAGAAGTAGGCCTGGCGCTTGGGATGACGGGGGCAGTCCATTCTGTGGGAGCCGGCTTGCCGGCGATGGGGCGCGAAGCGGCCCCAACTACCCGCGCCGTGAAAGGTTCGATGGTCGGCCGAACCGCGACCCCGGGTCGCATTGAACGCCGATCCATGTTTAACTTGAACGCTTGTTCAAATTAAACGCTGGTCCATTGCCGGTGTTCAACAGGAGGATTCCCTTTGCTGAACCCGTTCAATCCGAACCTTACGTCCTTCGACGAGGTGCACGTTCAATGACTGCACCGACGCCATCCCTTGCCAACGGCAAGATCCGCATGAACCCGCCGGTGTTCTATTTCGCGGCAAGCTTCATCCTCATCTTCGGCCTGGTGGTCATCGCCAACCCGCAGGCGGCGGGCAAGTGGTTGCTGGCGGCACAGAACTGGGCGGCCAACACGGTCGGCTGGTACTACATGCTGGCCATGACCCTGTACCTGGTCTTCGTGGTGGTCACCGCCTTGTCTGGCTACGGCAAGATCAAGCTCGGTGCCGACCACGACGAACCCGAGTTCAGCTACCTGTCCTGGGCCGGCATGCTGTTCGCCGCCGGTATCAGCATCACCCTGTTCTTCTTCTGCGTCTCCGAACCCCTGACCCACATGCTCCAGCCCCCCCAGGGCGAGGTGGGCACGGTGGAGGCCGGGCGCCAGGCGATGCAGTTGCTGTTCCTGCACTGGGGCCTGCATGGTTGGGGTGTGTTCGCCTTCGTCGGCATGGCCCTGGCCTATTTCGCCTACCGCCACAACCTGCCGCTGGCGCTGCGCTCGGCGCTGTACCCGTTGATCGGCAAGCGCATCAACGGGCCGATCGGCTACGCGGTGGACGGCTTCGGCATCATCGCCACGGTGTTCGGCCTGGGCGCCGACATGGGCTTTGGCGTGCTGCACCTGAACGCAGGCCTGGACTACCTGTTCGGCATCGACCACAGCCAGTGGGTGCAGGTGATCCTCATCGTGCTGATGATGGGCGCGGCCGTCGCCGTGGCGGTCGCCGGGGTGGAGAAGGGCGTGCGGGTGATGAGCGACATCAACTTGTTCCTGGCCTGCGCTCTGCTGTTGTTCGTGCTGTTCGCCGGGCCTACTCAGCACCTGTTCAACACCCTGATCCAGAACCTGGGCGACTACCTTGGCGCCTTGCCGCGCAAGAGCTTCGATGTCTATGCCTACGGCGAGAACCGAGACTGGCTGGGCGGCTGGACGGTGTTCTACTGGGCCTGGTGGATCGCCTGGGCGCCCTTCGTCGGGCTGTTCATCGCACGGATTTCCCGGGGCCGCACGATCCGTGAGTTCGTCTTCGGCGTGCTGCTGATCCCGCTGGGGTTCACCCTGGCGTGGATGTCGATCTTCGGCAACAGCGCCATCAATCAGGTGCTCGAACACGGCATGACCGCGCTGGCCCAGTCGGCCTTGGACAACCCGCCCATGAGCCTGTACCTGCTGCTGGAAACCTACCCGTGGAGCAAGACGGTGATCGCGGTGACGGTGTTCATCAGCTTCGTGTTCTTCGTCACCTCGGCCGACTCCGGCACCGTGGTGCTCTCGACCCTGTCGGCCAAGGGCGGCAACGCCGACGAAGACGGGCCGAACTGGCTGCGCATCTTCTGGGGGGCGATGACCGCATTGGTCACCAGTGGGCTGCTGTTCGCCGGCAGCATCGACTCGCTCAAGTCCGCGGTGGTGCTGACCTCGCTGCCGTTCTCGCTGATCCTGCTGTGCATGATGTGGGGGTTGCACAAGGCGTTCTACCTGGAGTCCCAGCGGCAGATCGCGCAGATGCATTCGCTGGCACCGTTCGCCCAGTCACGCCGTGGTCGCGGCGGCTGGCGCCAGCGCCTGAGCCAGGCGGTGCACTTCCCATCGCGGGACGAGGTGTATCGCTTCATGGATGACGTGGTGCGCCCGGCCATCGCCGAGGTGACCGAGGTGTTCGAGCAGAAGGGGCTGGCGTTGATCACCCAGGACGATCCGAGCCATGACAACGTCAGCCTGAAGATCGGCCATGGCGAGGAACAGCCGTTCATCTACCAGGTGCAGATGCGCGGGTACTTCACCCCATCGTTCGCCCTCGGTGGGCTGGGGACCCAGGAGTTGAGGAATCGCCGTTACTACCGCGCCGAGGTGCATCTGTCCGAGGGCAGCCAGAACTACGACCTGGTGGGCTACAGCAAGGAGCAGATCATCAACGACATCCTCGACCAGTACGAGCGGCACATGCAGTTCCTGCACCTGGTCCGGTAGATCGCTGGGGCCGCTTTGCGGCCCCTTCGCGACACGAGGCCCTTCAGAACGGCACATCCCCAAGAATGGTCGCCCGGTGCATCACCCGCCGCTGCGGCCGGTAGTCGTCCACCGCGTAATGCTGGGTCACACGGTTGTCCCAGAACGCCACGTCATGCTCCTGCCATCTCCAGCGAATGCTGAACTCCGGCCGTGTGGCATGGGCGAACAGCAGCTTGAGCAGCGCCTCGCTCTCATACTCGTTCAATTCGTTGATCCGTGTAGTGAACCCTTCGTTGACGAACAGCGCCTTGCGCCCGCTCACCGGGTGGGTGCGCACCACCGGGTGCGACAATGGCGGGTTGTTGCGCCGGGTCGCCTCCCAGCGTGCCAGGTCTTCGGGGGTGGTGCCGAAGCGCTCCAGGGGGAACGACTTGGTGAAGTCATGCGTGGCGGTCAGGCCGTCGAGCAGCGCCTGCAATGGCGCCGACAGCGCTTCGAAGGCGGCGATGCCGCTGGCCCACAGGGTGTCTCCGCCAAAGGCTGGCAACTGCTTGGCGCTGAGCACCGCGCCCAGCGCCGGCGTTGGCAGGAAGGTGACGTCGGTGTGCCACACGGCATTGTCGCGTACATCGGTGACCGCCGTGTCGAGGACCAGCACCTGCGGGGTTTCCGGCACGTTGGGGTAGATCGGGTGGATGTGCAGGTCGCCGAAACGCGCGGCGAAGTTCGCCTGCTGTGCCGGCTCGATCGGCTGGTCGCGGAAGAACAGCACCTGGTGTTCGAGCAACGCCTGCTCGATGGCATCGCGCTGTTCGGCGCTGATGTCGCGGGTGAGGTCCACGCCGCTGATCTGGGCGCCGAGCGCCGGGCTGAGGGGGGTGACGATCAGGCTCATGTCGGTTGCTTTCCTAGGCGCCGGGGTGCCGGCGTGGTCAGTGTCATCAGTGGCTCTGCCCGTGCCAGGGCACCAGCTTGCGTTGCAGGGCGCGCAGGCCCATCTCCAGGGCGAAGGCGATCAGGGCGATCAGCAGGATCCCCAGCACCACCACGTCGGTGACCAGGAACTGCGCCGCCGACTGCACCATGAAGCCCAGGCCGCTGGTGGCGGCGATGAGCTCGGCGGCCACCAGGGTCGACCAGCCGACACCCAGGCCGATGCGGATGCCGGTGAGGATGTCGGGCAGGGCGCTGGGCAGGATCACGTGGCGGATCAGCTGGGCCTTGCTGGCGCCCAGGGACTGCGCCGCGCGCAGCCTGGCCGGATCGACGGTGCGCACGCCGGTGGCCGTGGCGATGGCGATTGGGGCGAAGATCGCCAGGTAGATCAGCAGCACCTTCGACAGCTCGCCGATGCCGCACCAGATCACGATCAGCGGCAGGTAGGCCAGCGGAGGGATGGGCCGGTAGAACTCGATCAGCGGGTCGAGGATGCCACGGGCCACACGGTTATGGCCGATGGCGAGGCCGATCGGGATGGCGCTGAGCACCGCGGCGCCCAGGGCCAGGCCGATGCGCCCGAGGCTGGCGCCCAGGTGTTGCCAGAGGCTGGCGTCCATGTAGCCCTGGGTCAGCAGTGTCCAGGCCTTGGCCAGGATGTCGGCGGGCGAGGGCAGGAACAGCGGCTCGATCCAGCCGGCCGTGGTCACCAGCCACCAGGCCAGCAGCAAGGTGGCCAGGGTCAGGGCGCTGATCCAGCGGGTCGGCAGCGCGCGGCGTGCCTTGGCGGAGGGGTGTGGCCGGGCGTTGCGCTTGGTGGCGACCGGCAGGTCCAGGCTGCTCATGCGGACTCCTGCCGACGGGCGGCTTCGCGTTGGGAGAACACCCGCGCCAGTACGTGCTCGCGGGTCTCGATGAAGCGTGGGTGGGACTTGATCGCCCGCGCCGGCTCACCGGCGGCGTAGCGCTGGCCGAAGTCCAGCTGCAGGCGCTCGACCACGCGCCCCGGGTTGGGCGCCAGCAACACCAGTTCGCTGGCGAGGAACACGGCTTCCTCGATGTCGTGGGTGATCAGGAACACCGGCTTGGCGGTGCGTTGCCAGACTTGCAGCAACAGCTCCTGCATCTGTTCGCGGGTGAAGGCGTCGAGGGCGCCGAAGGGTTCGTCCATCAACAGCACCCGAGGGTCGGCCGCCAGCGCCCGGGCCAGGCCCACGCGCTGTTTCTGGCCGCCGGAGAGTTGCCAGATGCGCCGCTCGCCGAAGCCGGCGAGGTCGACCAGGGCGAGCATTTCGCGGGCCTTGGCCTCGCGCTCGGCGCGGGGCACTCCAGCGAGTTCCAGGCCAAAGGCGACGTTGCTCAGCACGTCCTGCCAGGGCAGCAAGGCGTCGTCCTGGAACACCACGCCGCGCTCGGCGCCCGGGCCCTGCACCGGCGCGCCATCGAGGGTGATGCGCCCACCGCTGGGGGCGACGAACCCGGCGATCAGGTTGAGCAGCGAGGTCTTGCCGCTGCCGGAGGGGCCCAGGGCTACCAGCAGTTGGCTGGGGCCGAGGTTCAGGTTGATATCGGCCAGTACCGGGGTGGTGGCGCCGGGGTACTGTGCGCTGATGCGCTCCAGTTCGAGCAAGGCCATGGCAGGCTCCGGATCAGTTGGGGAGGTATTGCGCGCTGACGTAGGGCGAGTAGTCCGGCAGTACCGCCTCGACCTTGCCTTGCTGCTTGAGGAAGGTGGCGGTGTCGGTCAGCGCCTGGGTGGTCGGTGCACCGAGCGCGCTGGCCTGGTCGGCGGCCAGGGGGTAGACGTTGCCCTGCAGCAGCACCGGGATATCGGCGGGCTTGGCGCCGGAAAGCTTGGCCAGCTTGGCGACGTTGTCCGGGTCGGCCAGCCAGGCCTGTGGGTCCTTGCCGTAGTCGGCGTAGGCGTCGAGGGTCACCTTGGCGAACGACTTGACGATGTCCGGGTGCTTGGCGGCGAAGTCCTTGCGCACGATCCAGGCGTCGAAGGTCGGTGCGCCTTTCTCGGCCAGCTCGCCAGAGGTGATCAGCACCTTGCCGTTCTCCTTGGCCACGCCCAGGGCAGGGTCCCAGACGTAGGTGGCGTCGATGTCGCCACGTTTCCAGGCGGCGATGATCGCCGGTGGCGCCAGGTTGAGGATCTGCACCTTGGCCGGGTCGATGTTCCAGTTCTTCAGGGCGGCCAGCAGGCTGTAGTGGCCGGTGGAGACGAAGGGCACGGCGACTTTCTTGCCGACCAGGTCCTGCGGCGTCTTGATGCCATCGCGGGCGACCAGGGCTTCGCCGGCGCCGATCTGCGTGGCGATCAGGAACGTTTCCACCGGCAGCTTGCGGGTGGCCGCGGCGGCCAGCGGGCTGGAGCCCAGGTAGCCGATCTGCACGTCGCCGGAGGCCACGGCGGTGATCACGTCGGCGCCGTTGTCGAACTTGCGCCAGTCGATGCTGGCCTGGCTGGCCTTTTCATAGGTGCCATCGACCTGGGCGACCTTGGCGGGGTCGACGGTGGTCTGGTAGGCCACCGTCAGGTCGGCTGCCTGGGCGAACCAGCTGGCGCCGGCCAGGGTCAGGGCGGCGAACAGGCGCAGCGGAGCGTGCGGGATCATGGGAGGACTCCTCGTCAGGCAATCAGGGTGATGGATGGCGAGAGGCTAAATGATCTAAGAAATTAAAAATAAATAACTTTTTAGCATTAGCTTAGGAGCCAATCGCTTTAAGCCTGGGGCGGCAGGCTGACGGGACGTGATCTTGCGCAATGGCGAAACAAGAGAGGCCTGCTAGGCTTTCCGGGCTTTGCGGCAGGGTGATGACGGTTATAGGCAAACGTTTGCAAATAACCTAAAGGAATGGTAGCTGGGTGCCGATACAACTTTTGGTAGTAAAGGTTCCTAGATTATTCCTTAAAAATCTTAGTAATTCATAAAACAGTCATTTTGGATTTATAGGATTGTCATTATCCTGTAGCGCAGGCGGCGTCTTAGACCAAAGTCGTGAAATGATTGGTAACGATTGACTTCACGGCCACTCTTTGGTGCTAAATCGCCCATCCCGGGTGAGCGGGGCAGAAGATCCCGCCGCCAGAGACGCACAAGAATTAGAACGTAGAGGAGCAAAACATGTACAAGTCCAGCCTGGCCCTGGCCGTGGCACTGGGGGTTCTCGCCCAACAAGCAAGCGCAGCCGGTTTCATCGAGGACAGCAAGCTGTCCCTGAGCTCGCGCACCATGTACTTCAACGACGACAACCGCGAAGGCGGTGCCGACCAGAAAGAAAGTGGCCAGGGCTTCAAGCTCGACTACCTGTCTGGCTTTACCGAAGGCACCGTAGGTTTTGGCGTTGATGTTCAAGCGCTGTGGGGCATTCACCTGGATGGTGGCCGTGGTAGCCGTCCAGATGCCAACAACACGTTCTTCCCAAGTGACTCCGACGGTTCGGCCGTCCACAATTGGGCCCGCATCGGTGGTAACGCCAAGGCGCGCTTCTCGAAGACCGAGGCCCACTTCGGTAGCGCCCTGGCGCCGAACCTGCCGATCCTGGTCTCCAACGACGGTCGTCTGCTGCCGCAGACCTTCGAAGGTGGCACCATCACCTCGAAGGAAATCGACAACCTGACCATCAATGCCGGTCAGCTGACCCACGCCATGGGTCGTGCTTCGAGCAACCGTACCGGCCTGTCGGTCGCTGGCGCCTCGGCTGACAGCAACAAGTTCCGCTTCGGTGGCGTGGACTGGAAAGTCACTCCAGACCTGACCCTGCAGTACTACTACTCGAACCTCGAAGACTTCTACAAACAGCACTTCCTGGGTGCGACCCACGTCTTCAAGATCTCCGACGACTCGTCGTTCAAGACCGACCTGCGCTACTTTGACAGCAGCAGCGACGGCAAGAACGGCGACGGCGGCGGCTACAACTTCAACAACAACGGTGGTTACGCCAAGAACACCGGCGAGGTCGACAACAGGACCTGGTCTGCCATGTTCACCTATACCCTGGGTGGCCATGCGTTGATGGTCGGCCATCAGCAAGTCAGCGATGACGGCGGTTTCGTCTGGCTGAACCAAGGCAACGTCGAAGATGGCAACGGCAACCTGGAAGGCGCTGGCGGTGCCAGCTTCTACCTGTTCACCGATAGCATGATCAACCAGTTCGCACGTGCGGGTACCAACACCACCTTCGGTCAGTACAGCTATGACTTCGCCCGTGTCGGCGTACCTGGCCTGAAAGCGTCGGTCGCTTACCTGCGTGGTACCGACATCCGTAACGCTTCCGGCAACGGTACCTACCATGAGTGGGAACGCGATGCGCGGATCGACTACGTGATCCAGGAAGGTACCCTCAAGGGCCTGGGCGCCAGCCTGCGTCACGGCGTCTACCGTGGCGAGGGCGAAGCACCGGTCGACAAGGACCAGACCCGCTTCATCGTCAACTACACTTACAGCTTCATGTAAGTCGTAGCTGCATACAAAAGCCTCGCCTAGTGCGAGGCTTTTTTGTGATCGCGATTTGGTATGACCTTTTGTTATAAACAAATCGATATTTATTCTTTTTGTTTTGCATCGGATACAGGCACATTGAACCCATAACGCAGACACAGGAGCCCCACCATGAGCCTCAAACTCGGCGACATCGCCCCCGACTTCGAACAGGATTCCAGCGCAGGCAAGATCCGTTTCCACGAATGGCTGGGCGACAGCTGGGGCGTACTGTTCTCCCACCCGGCCGACTTCACCCCGGTGTGCACCACCGAACTGGGACTGACCGCCAAGCTCAAGGAAGACTTCGCCCAGCGCGGCGTCAAGGCCATCGCCCTGTCGGTGGACCCGGTCGAGTCGCATACCCGCTGGATCGATGACATCAACGAGACCCAGAACACCGTGGTCAACTTCCCGATCATCGCCGACGCCGACCGCAAGGTTTCCGACCTGTACGACCTGATCCACCCCAATGCCAGCGACACCCTGACCGTACGTTCGCTGTTCGTCATCGACCCGAACAAGAAGGTGCGCCTGACGATCACCTACCCGGCCAGCACCGGGCGCAACTTCAACGAGATCCTGCGGGTGATCGACTCGTTGCAACTGACCGACAACCACAAGGTCGCCACGCCGGCCAACTGGCAGGATGGCGACGAGGTGGTGATCGTGCCGTCGTTGAAGGACGAGGACGAGATCAAGCAGCGCTTCCCGAAAGGCTACCGGGCGGTGAAACCCTATCTGCGGCTGACTCCGCAACCCAATCGTTGAGAATCCTTCGTTGCATTGCTCTTAGCCATAGCAGGGATCTTCGGGCCGTTTCGACGGCCCTTTTTTATGGGCGCAATCTTGTGGGTGAATCGGTGCGATGGTTCTTGGGGCCGCTCTGCGGCCCCACATGCACTGCCCCAATTTGTCGGACATTTCCGATCCTGAAACGAATTGCTTCAGTTCATCGTAATTAGCGAACTATCCTACGTGCCTGCCGGAAACCGCCGCATTGTTGGTGCAATGCCCCGGGGATAATTTCACCGGGTCGTCATATTTGGCGACCGGGGGTGAGATCCCGGAGCTACAAGCGGCCTTTCCTGTTATGGCAGCCGTGTTCGGGCAGACTTCGGTCTGACCGGGTTTCTTGTGCCCCGGATCTCACCCCGTACACGGCTGCCGCCCTTCGTCTTGTGAGATTGACGATGGTGGTGACTTCCTGAAATCGCACAAGAGTCTCTGCCATGAAGAAGATCGTCCCCGACCCACCGCACTCTCCTGATTTCCCGCCGACAACCACCTCCGCCCATATCAGGAGCAAGGCGATGACCGATAGCCCCTGGAAGACGGCAGGTGTCCAGACCTGCCTGGATACGTATCGCATCCAGCCCGGCATTCCATTCCAAACGGCCTTCAGCGAACTCTCCGTATTGCTCGGCTGCATCCGTCATCTGGCCTGTGAAGCGGAAATGGAGGGCGACCTGATCGCTGGCAGCGCCACCCGGATCCTCAGCGCCATGGCCAAGGCGTTGATCGATGACATGGAGATCGGGATGAACCGGGAACGGTGATTCGACTCAGGGGCTGCTTTGCGGCCCCAAATGGCAAAACAAAAAATGGAATAAACAAATGAAAAAATATGATTTCTAGATATATATGACGAGCTGTTAATGTCACCTCATCCAGCGGGGCCCACAAACCCCGCGGCCATGTAACAGAATTCAAGGACGCGTCTTCCATGCTGGTCGTTTCTCTCGGCGGTAGCCCCAGTACCCGTTCACGCTCCGGCGTGCTTCTCGATCGTTCACGCCAATGGCTGCAGGACCGTGGTGTCGAGGTGGTGACCTTCCAGGTGCGTGAGTTCGCCGCCGAGGACCTGCTGCATGCGCGCTTCGACAGCCCGCAGGTACGGCACTTCAACGCGCTGGTCGCCCAGGCCGACGGCCTGGTGGTCGCCACCCCGGTGTACAAGGCCTCCTTCGCCGGAGCCTTGAAAACCCTGCTCGACCTGCTGCCCGAGCGCGCCCTGGAGCACAAGGTGGTACTGCCGATCGCCACCGGTGGCAGCATCGCCCACATGCTGGCGGTGGATTACGCGCTCAAGCCGGTGCTGTCGGCGCTCAAGGCCCAGGAGACGCTGCAGGGCATCTTCGCCGACGACAGCCAGGTCGCCTACGGCGAGCACGGCCAGCCGGCGCGGCTGAGCGAAGCCCTGGAAGAGCGCCTGCAGGATTCGCTGGAACTGTTTCACAGCGCCTTGGCCCGACGGCCCAAGCCCGTGGCTCCTGGCGTGCTCAACGAACGCCTGCTCAGTGCCCGCTGGAGCATCTGAGCTGGTAATACCGCTTCACCGTTTTCCCCACCTTACTCGCCCGCCAACGGGCAAGCAGGTGCAACCCGAACCCCATCGCACAGGAGAGCGCCATGCGCACAGTCTTCTTGCGTCGAGGTCTGGTCGCCCTGTTTGCGGCGGCTGTGTCCTTCGGCGCCATCACCCAGGCACAGGCCGAGAGCTTGCGCATCGGCTACCAGAAATACGGCACCCTGGTGCTGCTCAAGGCCAAGGGCACGCTGGAGAAGCGCCTGGCAGAGCAGGGCGTGCAGGTGCAATGGACCGAGTTCCCCGGCGGCCCGCAGTTGCTCGAAGGGCTGAACGTCGGCTCCATCGACTTCGGCGTCACCGGCGAGACGCCGCCGGTGTTCGCCCAGGCCGCCGGGGCCGACCTGCTCTATGTCGCCTATGAGCCGCCTGCGCCGCACAGCGAGGCGATCCTCGTGCCCAAGGGCTCGCCGATCCAGTCGGTGGCGCAGCTCAAGGGCAAGAAGGTCGCCCTCAACAAAGGCTCCAACGTCCACTACCTGCTGGTGCGCGCCCTGGAAGAGGCGGGCCTGAAGTACAGCGATATCCAACCGGTCTACCTGCCACCGGCCGATGCCCGCGCCGCCTTCGAGCGCGGCAGCGTCGACGCCTGGGTGATCTGGGACCCGTACCAGGCCGCCGCCGAGCAGCAACTGCAGGCGCGCACCCTGCGTGACGGCAAGGACCTGGTCGACAACCACCAGTTCTACTTGGCCACCCGCCAGTACGCGACCACCCATCCGGGCGTGATCGCCACCCTGGTCGACGAGGTGCGTGCCGTGGGCGAGTGGTCCCAGGCCAACCCGCAGCAGGTCACCGACCAGGTGGCGCCGCTGCTCGGCCTGCCCGCCGACATCACCCTCACATCGGTCAAGCGCCAGGGCTACGGTGCGGCGCCACTTACCCCAGAGGTGGTGGCGGCCCAGCAGAAGATCGCCGACACCTTCCAGGCCCTGAAGCTGATTCCCAAGCCCTTGAGCATCAAGGACGTGATCTGGACACCGCCAGCCAAGGTCGCCACCGCGCCTTGACGATTCGCCTGTGCTGGGGCGCCGCCCCGGTTCGCACCCTTCGAGGAGACAACTCCAATGAGCCTTAACATTTTCTGGTTCCTTCCCACCCATGGCGACGGCAAGTACCTGGGAACCAACGAGGGCGCCCGCGCCGTCGACCACGGCTACCTGCAGCAGATCGCCCAGGCCGCCGATCGCCTGGGCTTCGGCGGGGTGCTGATCCCCACCGGCCGTTCCTGCGAGGACTCCTGGCTGGTGGCGGCATCGCTGATCCCGGTGACCCAGCGCCTGAAGTTCCTGGTGGCCCTGCGCCCAGGCATCATTTCGCCGACCGTGGCGGCGCGCCAGGCGGCGACCCTCGATCGCCTGTCCAATGGTCGCGCGCTGTTCAACCTGGTGACCGGTGGCGACCCGGACGAGTTGGCCGGCGACGGCCTGCACCTGAACCACCAGGAGCGCTACGAGGCGTCGGTGGAGTTCACCCGCATCTGGCGCAAGGTGCTCGAAGGCGAAGTGGTCGACTACGACGGCAAGCACATCCAGGTCAAGGGCGCCAAGCTGCTCTACCCGCCGATCCAGCAACCGCGTCCGCCGCTGTACTTCGGTGGCTCGTCGGACGCCGCGCAGGACCTGGCTGCCGAGCAGGTCGAGCTGTACCTGACCTGGGGCGAGCCACCGGCCGCGGTGGCCGAGAAGATCGCCCAGGTGCGGGAGAAGGCCGCCGCGCAAGGCCGCCAGGTGCGCTTTGGCATCCGCCTGCACGTGATCGTGCGCGAAACCAACGAAGAAGCCTGGGCTGCCGCCGAAAAACTCATCTCGCACCTGGACGACGATACCATCGCCCGTGCCCAGGCCTCGCTGGCGCGCTTCGACTCCGTGGGCCAGCAGCGCATGGCTGCTCTGCACAACGGCAAGCGTGACCAGCTGGAAGTGAGCCCCAACCTGTGGGCCGGTGTCGGCCTGGTGCGCGGCGGTGCCGGCACGGCCCTGGTCGGCGATGGCCCGACCGTGGCGGCGCGGGTCAAGGAATATGCCGAGCTTGGCATCGACACCTTCATCTTCTCGGGGTATCCACACCTGGAGGAGTCGTACCGGGTCGCCGAGTTGCTGTTCCCGCACCTGGACGTCCAGCGCCCGGAAATCGCCAAGAGCGGCGGCTACGTGAGCCCGTTCGGCGAGATGGTGGCCAACGACATCCTGCCCAAGTCCGTGGCACAGAGCTGAGGGCCGAGCCATGAGTCGTACAACCTCCACCACCTGGCCGCAGCGCCTGGCGCCCTGGGCCTTGCCGCTGGCGCTGCTGGCGGTGTGGCAACTGGCGGTCGCCAGTGGCTGGCTGTCGACCCGCATCCTGCCGGCACCGAGCGCGGTGTTCGGCGCCGGCGTCGAGCTGGTACGCAGCGGGGAGATCTGGAGCCACCTGGCCATCAGCGGCTGGCGGGCGGCCCTGGGCTTCCTGATCGGCGGCAGCATCGGCCTGGTGCTGGGCTTCATCACTGGGCTCTCGAAGTGGGGCGAACGCCTGCTCGACAGCTCGGTGCAGATGATCCGCAACGTGCCGCACCTGGCGCTGATTCCGCTGGTGATCTTGTGGTTCGGCATCGACGAGTCGGCGAAGATCTTCCTGGTGGCGCTGGGGACGCTATTCCCCATCTACCTCAACACCTACCACGGCATCCGCAACGTCGACCCGGCGCTGGTGGAGATGGCGCGCAGCTATGGCCTGTCGGGCTTCGCCCTGTTCCGCCAGGTGATCCTGCCGGGCGCGCTGCCGTCGATCCTGGTGGGCGTGCGCTTCGCCCTGGGCTTCATGTGGTTGACCCTGATCGTCGCCGAAACGATCTCGGCCAACGCCGGCATCGGCTACCTGGCGATGAATGCCCGTGAATTCCTGCAAACCGACGTGGTGGTGCTGGCCATCGTCCTGTACGCCGTGCTCGGCAAGCTTGCCGACTTGGCCGCCCGCGGCCTGGAGCGTGTCTGGCTGCGCTGGCACCCCGCCTACCAGGCGGTGAAGAAGGAGGGCGCATGACCGTGCTCAACGAACAACCGCCGCGCCTGTTGCGCGGTATCCCCCTGGCGGCCAAGGACCTGCGCAAGACCTTTGGCCAGCGCGAAGTGCTGCGGGGCATCGACCTGCACATTCCGGCCGGCCAGTTCGTCGCCATCGTCGGCCGCAGTGGCTGTGGCAAGAGCACCTTGCTGCGCCTGCTGGCCGGGCTCGACCAGCCCAGCGGCGGTGAGTTGCTGGCCGGGGCCGCGCCCTTGGCCGAGGCCCGCGAGGACACCCGCCTGATGTTCCAGGACGCACGCCTGCTGCCCTGGAAGAAGGTGATCGACAACGTTGGCCTGGGGTTGTCCGGCAACTGGCGCCCCCAGGCCCTGGAAGCCCTGGAGGCGGTCGGCCTGGCCGAGCGCGCCAACGAGTGGCCGGCGGCGCTGTCCGGTGGCCAGAAACAACGTGTCGCCCTGGCCCGGGCGCTGATCCACCAGCCGCGCCTGCTGCTGCTGGACGAGCCGCTCGGCGCCCTGGATGCCCTGACCCGTATCGAGATGCAGCAACTGATCGAGCGCCTCTGGCGCCAGCACGGCTTCACCGTGCTGCTGGTCACCCACGACGTCAACGAAGCCGTCGCCGTGGCCGACCGGGTGATCCTGATCGAGGACGGCGCCGTCGGCCTGGACCTGGTCGTCGACCTGCCAAGGCCCAGGGCGCGTGGCTCGCACCGCCTGGCAGCGCTGGAGAACGAAGTCCTCAACCGAGTCCTGTCCGTCCCGGGTACGCCGCCCGAGCCGGAACCTGTAGCCCCTCTGCCCACGCAACTGCGTTGGGCGCACTGAACCCCAGAAGCCATAGAGAAGGAATCAAAGTCATGACCATCAAAGCGATCAACGTGCGTAACCAGTTCAAAGGCACCGTGAAGGAAATCCTCGAAGGCCCGGTGCTGTCGGAAATCGACGTGCAGACTGCATCCGGTATCGTCACCTCGGTGATCACCACCCGCTCCGTACGTGAGCTGGAGCTGCAGGTGGGCAGCGAGGTGATCGCCTTCGTCAAATCGACCGAGGTGTCCATCGCCAAGTTGTGATGAGTGGGGCTGCTTCGCAGCCCTTTCCAAGCGGTCCGGCGCCCCGGCAAGGCCGTTCCTGCAGGCACAGCGCTGTCTGCAATCCAGCGCCATATCTGTGGGAGCGGCCTTGTCTCAGGAAGAACGCTTGGCCAGGAACGGCGGCAGATACAGCCCCAGGTATGCCTCGAACACCCGCTTGCCTTCCTCGGCCATGCGCGGCGTGATCTGTTCATGCAATTGCACCGACCGGGCATAGACCCGGTCGCTCAACTCCATGGCCAGCGCGAACACATCCACATCCTTCGGCATCGCCGGCAACTGGAAGTGCTGGTCGAACAGCTTGTGCATCAGCTCGCCCAGCTCCATGTCGTGCTGGCGGTCGGCCTGGACCACTTCGCTCAGGCCATGCTGGGCGAGAATCAATTGGCGCGCCGCGGTGTCCTGGTTGTAGATCTCCAGCATGCGCTGCTCGATCAGCCGCGACAGGTCGTGCCAGGTGTCCAGCGTGGCCGGGTCGATCGGCGCGCGCAGGGCTTCGCGGAAGGCCCGGTGCACATCGGCGGTCAGGGCCTCCAGCAGGGCCGGGACGCTGGCGAAGAAGTGGTACACCGACGACGGCGGGATCTGCGCCCGCTCGGCCACGCTGTAGATCGACAGGCCTGCCACGCCCTCGTGGGCCAGCAGCTCGCGCGCTGCGGCGAGGATCGCGTCGATCCTCGCCTGGCTGCTGGCGCGTGGCTTGCGCGGGCCGGTGCTGCGGCTCATCAGTTGCTGATCGCCAGGATGCTGGCCTGGTAGGCACCGACGAACAGGTCGAAGTCGCCGACCTCCTGCTGCTCCAGGCGTGCCTGCTCGGCCAGGGACTGCCGGGCGAGGGTGTCGAACGCCTGCTGGCGTTCGGCTGGCAGCGGCTGCTCGCGGAACGTCTCGGCGTGGGCCTGGCTCTGGCGCAGGGCGAAGCGCACGAAGCTTTCTTCGCGCTCGGTCATGCGTGCCAGCACCTGGGCCGAGGGCGTGAGGGCCGGGTCGTCGATCTTGGCCCGCTGGGCGGCCAGGGCCTTGGCATGCCCGTCGCCGCCCTGGGCGCGGTCGAGCAGCTCGGCCAGCGGCGCGATGCGGGTGATCAGCTCGCCGGCCCAATCCTTCAGGCTGATCGGCTGGCCGTCACGGCGTAGCTCCAGCCCCGGGCGTCGGCCTTCCTTGACCACGGTGAGGAAGTTGCTGGTGCACTGGCCGCATTCGCCGTTGTCCAGCAACGGGCTTTCATCCAGGGCACAGAACAGCAGGAACGCATCGAGGAAGCGTGCCTGGGACAGGTCGATGCCCACCGGCAGGAACGGGTTGATGTCCAGGCAGCGCACCTCGACGTACTGCACGCCGCGGGCCATCAGGGCCTGGATAGGCCGCTCGCCGGTGTAGGTGACGCGCTTGGGACGGATGTTCGAGTAGTACTCGTTCTCGATCTGCAGGATGTTGGTGTTCAACTGCACCCACTCGCCATCCTTGTGCGTGCCGATCGCCACATAAGGCGGATAGGGCGTGCCCACGGCCTTGCGCAGGCTGTCGGTGTAGCTGGCCAGGTTGTTGTAGCAGGGCGTCAGGCCCGCCTGGGCGTTGCTCTGGTAGCCCAGGTCGCTCATGCGCAGGCTGGTGGCGTAGGGCAGGTACAGGGTCTCGGCGTCGAACTGCTCGAGCTGGTGCGGGCGGCCGCGCAGGAAGCCGGCATCCAGCGCCGGCGAGGCGCCGAACAGGTACATCAGCAGCCAGCTGTAGCGGCGGAAATTGCGGATCAGCGCGATGTAGGCCGCCGACTGGAAGTCGCGGTCGTTTTCATCGCTGCCTTCGGCCTGGCGCAGCAGCGGCCACAGGGCTTCGGGCAGGGAAAAGTTGTAGTGGATGCCGGCGATGCACTGCATGGTGCGGCCGTAGCGCAGGGCCAGGCCCTTGCGGTACACGTGCTTGAGCTTGCCGATGTTGGAGGTGCCGTACTCGGCGATCGGGATGTCATCCTCGGCCGGCAGCGCACAGGGCATCGACGGGCTCCACAGGTACTCGTCGCCGAGCCTGGAGTAGACGAAGCGGTGGATTTCCTCGAGGTTCTCGAGGACCTGGGCCGGGTCGGCCAGGGCTGGGGTGATGAACTCCAGCAACGACTCGGAGTAGTCCGTGGTGATCTGCTCGTTGGTCAGCGCCGAACCCAGGGCCTCCGGGTGCGGGGTCTGGGCCAGGCGACCTTCGTCGGTCACGCGCAGGCATTCGCGCTCAATACCGTGCAGGCACTGCTTGAGCAGGGGGAGATTGGCGCCGAGCAGGCTCAGGCGGCGGTTGAGGAGTTCGCTCAAGATGGATTCCTTCACGCGTCAGTCGCCCCAATATGGGGGTAGCATTGACGGTCTACAAGGGTAGGGACAAAGGAACTGGCGTTGTCGCCTGGTTTACGCGGATCCGGCAGTGCCAGCGCACTGCCGAAAATACCGCAGATGCCCCGTCGGGAGCTAGAGAACCGCGAAGGTTCCTTGGGCCTTGGCGACGAGTTTGTCGCCCTGGCGTACGTCGGCGTCGACCACCAGGGTGCGGCGCCCGGCATGCAGCACGCGGGCGACGCACAGTACCTCGCCGTCGCTGACGGCGCGCAGGTAGTTGATCTTGCATTCGATCGTCACGCTCTGCTGGTCGAAGCCATGGCTGGCCGAGCAGGCCAGGCCCATGGCGATGTCCACCAGGCTGAAGATCGCCCCGCCATGCAGCTTGTGGGCGCGGTTGCGCAGCTGTGGCGTGAGCGCCAGGGCGACCTCGGCGACGCCTTCGTCCAGGCGTTGCAGGCGGCAGCCCAGGAGCTGGCTGAAGGCGCTTTCGACGTATTCGGCAGGAACCTCCATCACTTCTTCTTCAACTGCTTGGCGTTGGCGAACAGGGCAGCCATGGCGTTGTTGACCGGCGCCGCGGTTTCACGCTGGCGGGGTGCCTGCTGTTGGCGGCTGCCCGCATTGCCGCGTCCACCGCCACGGTTGCCTTCGACCTTCTCGCCCGGGGTGTCGCTCATGCGCATGGACAGGCCGATGCGCTTGCGCGGGATGTCCACTTCCATGACCTTGACCTTGACCACGTCGCCGGCCTTGACCGCTTCGCGCGGGTCCTTGACGAACTTTTCCGACAGCGCCGAGATGTGCACCAGGCCGTCCTGGTGCACGCCGATGTCGACGAAGGCACCGAAGTTGGTGACGTTGGTCACCACGCCTTCGAGGATCATGCCCGGCTCCAGGTCCTTGAGGTCCTCGACACCGTCCTGGAAGGCGGCGGTCTTGAACTCGGGGCGCGGGTCGCGGCCGGGCTTGTCCAGTTCCTGGAGGATGTCGGTCACGGTCGGCAGGCCGAAAGTCTCGTCGGTGAAGGTCTTCGGGTCGAGGCGCTTGAGGAAGCTGCTGTCGCCGATCAGCGAGCGGATGTCGCGGCCGGTGTCGGCGGCGATGCGCTGTACCAGCGGGTAGGCCTCCGGGTGCACCGCCGAGGCGTCGAGCGGGTTGTCGCCATTCATCACGCGCAGGAAGCCTGCGGCCTGCTCGAAGGTCTTCTCGCCGAGGCGGCTGACCTTTTTCAGCGCCGCGCGGGTGGCGAACGGGCCATTGGCGTCGCGGTGGGCGACGATGTTCTGGGCCAGGGTGGCGTTGAGGCCGGAGATGCGCGTCAGCAACGCCACCGAGGCGGTGTTGACGTCCACGCCGACGGCGTTCACGCAGTCCTCGACCACCGCATCCAGGCCACGGGCCAGTTTCACTTGGGAAACGTCGTGCTGGTACTGGCCGACGCCGATGGATTTCGGGTCGATTTTCACCAGTTCGGCCAGCGGGTCCTGCAGGCGTCGGGCGATCGACACGGCGCCGCGCAGGGACACGTCCAGCCCAGGGAATTCGCGGGCGGCCAGTTCCGAGGCCGAGTACACCGAGGCGCCGGCCTCGGAGACCATGATCTTGGTCAGCTTCATGGCCGGGTACTTCTTGATCAGCTCGCCAGCCAGCTTGTCGGTCTCGCGGCTGGCGGTGCCGTTGCCGATGGCGATCAGTTCCACCGAGTGCTTGGCGCACAGGGCGGCGAGCACGGCAAGGGTGCGGTCCCAGTCGTTCTTCGGAGCGTGCGGGTAGACGGTGGCGGTTTCCAGCAGCTTGCCGGTGCCGTCGACCACGGCCACCTTGCAGCCGGTACGCAGGCCCGGATCCAGGCCCAGGGTGGCACGCGGGCCGGCCGGCGCGGCCAGCAGCAGGTCGTGCAGGTTGTGGGCGAAGACGTTGATCGCCTCGCCTTCGGCGTTGTCGCGCAGCTCGCCGAACAGGTCGGTTTCCAAGTGGGTGTAGAGCTTGACCTTCCAGGTCCAGCGCACCACCTCGGCCAGCCATTTGTCGGCAGGGCGGTTGCGGTTGGCCAGGCCGAAGTGCTCGGCGATCATCACCTCGCACGGGTGCAGGGTGCCCGGCAGTTCCTCGCCGACCTTCAGCGACGCGCTCAGCACGCCCTCGTTGCGGCCACGGAAGATCGCCAGGGCACGGTGCGAAGGCACGCTACGCAGCAGTTCGTCATGGGCGAAGTAGTCGCGGAACTTGGCGCCTTCCTCTTCCTTGCCGGCCACCACGCGGGCGCTGAGCACCGCCTCCTGCTTGAGGAAACCGCGCAGCTTGTCGAGCAGCGCGGCGTCTTCGGCGAAGCGCTCCATGAGGATGTACTTGGCGCCTTCCAGGGCGGCCTTGATGTCGGCCACGCCTTTTTCGGCATCGATGAAACGCGCCGCTTCGGTTTCCGGGGTCAGCTGCGGGTCGCCGAACAGCCCGTCGGCCAGGTCGCCGAGGCCCGCCTCCAGGGCGATCTGGCCCTTGGTGCGGCGCTTTTGCTTGTAGGGCAGGTAGAGGTCTTCGAGGCGGGTCTTGGTGTCGGCCAGCTTGATCTCGCGGGCCAGCTCCGGAGTCAGCTTGCCCTGTTCCTCGATGCTGGCCAGGATGCTCGCACGGCGCTCGTCCAGCTCGCGCAGGTAGCGCAGGCGCTCTTCGAGGTGACGCAGTTGGGTATCGTCCAGGCTGCCGGTCACTTCCTTACGGTAACGGGCGATGAAGGGCACCGTCGAGCCTTCGTCCAACAGGGCCACGGCCGCCTCGACCTGCTGTGGGCGAACGCCCAGTTCCTCGGCGATACGGCTGTTGATGCTGTCCATGAGAACCACCTGACAAATTGTGAATGCTGGAGGCCGCAAGGGGGCATTCGGGCCCGGCGGCGCTGGGTGAAAGCGGCGCATTATACCCATCGTGCCGGGCTTGCGGTGATAGCGCCGGGCCAGCGCAGGCCCGGCGGGAACTGGCGCCAGGGGAAAAATCTGCTAACAATGCACACGGCACGCGTTGCAATGGCTACGCCATAATGCGCGGCGACATCAAAGGAGTTATTCATGACCAGCACCGCAAACACCGCTGAAGGCGACAAGATTCTCATCGTCGACGACGATCCGGGGCTGAGCAGCCTGCTGGAGCGTTTCTTCACCAGCAAGGGCTATCGCGCCCGTGCGGTGCCCAATACCGAACAGATGGACCGCCTGCTGGCCCGCGAGGTCTTCAACCTGGTGGTGCTCGACCTCATGCTGCCGGGCGAGGATGGCCTGGCGGCGTGCAAGCGCCTGCGTGCGGCGAACAACCAGATCCCGATCATCATGCTCACCGCCAAGGGCGACGAGCTCAGCCGCATCAAGGGCCTGGAGCTGGGCGCCGACGACTACCTGGGCAAGCCGTTCAACCCCGACGAGCTGATGGCGCGGGTCAAGGCCGTATTGCGCCGCCAGGCGCCCAGCGTACCGGGTGCGCCCGGCAGCGAGGACGAGACCGTCACCTTCGGCGACTACGAGCTCTCGCTGGCCACCCGCGAGCTCAAGCGCGGCAACGAGGTGCACATGCTGACCACCGGTGAGTTCGCCGTGCTCAAGGCCCTGGTGATGCATGCCCGCGAGCCGCTGACCCGCGACAAACTGATGAACCTGGCCCGGGGCCGCGAATGGGATGCCCTGGAGCGTTCCATCGACGTGCAGATCTCGCGCCTGCGCCGCATGATCGAGCCCGACCCGTCCAAGCCGCGCTACATCCAGACCGTCTGGGGCGTGGGCTATGTCTTCGTGCCGGACGGAAACGCCGGAAAATGAGCCTGCTGGCATGCCTCGACGCGGCAGGGCGATCCAAACGGGTCGCCCTGTTTTCGTCTGTGGCGTGCCGGCAACCCCCGCGAGCCCTGCTCGTGCCGCATTGCAGTAGTTGTCCTCGATGAAAACGCCCCTGTGGTTCCCGCAAAGCTTCTTCGCCCGCACCCTGTGGCTGGTGCTGATCGTCGTCCTGTTCTCCAAGGCGCTGACGCTGGTGTACCTGCTGATGAACGAGGACGTGCTGGTCGACCGCCAGTACAGCCATGGCGTGGCCCTCACGCTACGTGCCTACTGGGCGGCCGACGAGGAGAACCGCGACAAGATCGCCGAGGCCGCAGGCCTGATCCGGGTGACTGGTGCCGGTGTGCCCGAGGGTGAACAGCACTGGCCCTACAGCGAGATCTACCAGCGTCAGATGCAGGCCGAGCTGGGCGAAGACACCGAGGTGCGCCTGCGTATCCATGCACCGCCAGCCCTGTGGGTCAATGCGCCGAGCCTGGGGCCGGGCTGGCTGAAGGTACCGCTGTACCCGCACCCCTTGCGTGGGCAGAAGATCTGGAACGTGCTGGGCTGGTTCCTGGCCATCGGCCTGTTGTCCACGGCGTCGGCCTGGATCTTCGTGCGCCAGCTCAACCAGCCGCTCAAGCGCCTGGTGTTCGCCGCGCGCCAGCTGGGCCAGGGGCGCAGCGTGCGCTTGCCGATCAGCGATACGCCGAGCGAAATGACCGAGGTGTACCGCGCTTTCAACCAGATGGCCGAGGACGTCGAGCAGGCCGGGCGCGAGCGCGAGCTGATGCTGGCGGGGGTGTCCCATGATCTGCGCACGCCGCTGACCCGCCTGCGCCTGTCACTGTCGCTGATGGCCAACGACAGCGAGCTGACCGACGACATGGTGCGTGACATCGAGGACATGGACGCCATCCTCGACCAGTTCCTTGCGTTCATCCGCGACGGGCGCGACGAGCCGCTGGAGGAAGTCGACCTGGACGAGCTGGTGCGCGAGGTGGTGGCGCCGTACAACCAGCCGGAGGAGCGTGTGCGCCTGTGCCTGGAGCCGATCCCGCCGTTTCCTCTGCGCCGGGTCTCGCTCAAGCGCATGCTCGGCAACCTGATCGGCAATGCCCTGCATCACGGTGGCAAGGGCGTCGAGGTGGCCGCCTATGTGTCTGGCGACCAGAGTGCGCCCTACGTGGTGCTCAGCGTGCTGGACCGGGGCACTGGTATCGATGAGTCGGAGCTGGAGACCATCTTCAACCCCTTCATCCGTGGCGACCGGGCCCGGGGAGGCAAGGGCACCGGGCTGGGGCTGGCGATCGTCAAGCGCATCGCTGCCCAGCATGGCGGCAATGTCGAGCTGCGCAACCGCTCCGGTGGCGGCGTCGAGGCCCGGGTACGCCTGCCGCTGGGGTTGATGCTGCCGCGTAACGCGGTCTGATTCGCGGGGCTCCCTTCGCGGCGGTGATTTCAACCCTTGCCCTTGGTCCGCGTCTGGTTCGGCCCGCCGTTCTTCTCCAGGTGCGCGATGATCATGCCGGCCACGTCCTTGCCGGTGGTCACCTCGATCCCCTCCAGCCCTGGCGATGAGTTCACTTCCATCACCAGCGGCCCGTGGTTGGAGCGCAGGATGTCCACGCCGGCCACGCTCAGCCCCATGACCTTGGCTGCGCGGATGGCGGTCATGCGCTCTTCCGGGGTGATCTTGATCAGGCTGGCGACGCCACCCCGATGCAGGTTGGAGCGGAACTCGCCAGGCTTGGCCTGGCGTTTCATCGAGGCGATGACCTTGTCACCGACCACGAAGCAGCGGATATCGGCCCCGCCGGCCTCGCGGATGTATTCCTGGACCATGATGTTCTGCTTCAGGCCCATGAATGCCTCGATCACCGACTCGGCGGCCTTGGTGGTCTCGCACAGGACCACGCCGATGCCCTGGGTGCCTTCGAGCACCTTGATCACCAGCGGGGCGCCGTTGACCATCTGGATCAGGTCGGGAATGTCGTCCGGCGAGTGGGCGAAGCCCGTGACCGGCAGGCCGATGCCGCGCCGTGACAGTAGTTGCAGGGAACGCAGCTTGTCGCGCGAACGGGCGATGGCCACCGACTCGTTGAGCGGGTAGACGCCCATCATCTCGAACTGGCGCAGCACGGCGCAGCCATAGAAGGTGACCGAGGCGCCGATGCGCGGGATCACCGCGTCGAAGCCCTCCAGCGGCTTGCCGCGGTAATGGATCTGCGGCTTGTGGCTGGCGATGTTCATGTACGCACGCAGGGTATCGATCACCACCATCTCATGGCCGCGCTGGGTACCGGCTTCGACCAGGCGACGGGTGGAATACAGACGCGGGTTGCGCGACAGCACAGCGATCTTCATGCAGCACCTGTGACAGGGGAAAGGGTGGTCGGAAAGGCCGGTTTGTCCTGAACGTACTTGAGGCCGGGGTTGACGACCAGTTGGCCATGGATCAGCGCCTTGGAGCCGAGCAGCAGGCGATAGCGCATGTTCTTGCGGCAGGCCAGGGTGAACTCCACTTCCCAGACCCGGTCGCCCAGGGCCAGAGGGGTACGGATCACATAGCGGACCTGGGCCTGGCCGTTGGAGCTCTTGATGGTCTTGCGGGTGACCAGTGGCGCCTCGCAGCGGCGGTGACGCAACTGCACCACCGAGCCCAGGTGGGCGGTGAAGCGCACCCAGGGCTGGCCATCGCGCTCGAAGGGTTCCACATCGGTGGCGTGCAGGCTGGAGGTGCTGGCACCGGTGTCGATCTTGGCGCGCAGGCCCGCGACGCCGAGGTCGGGCAGGGCGACCCACTCGCGCAGGCCGATCACAGTCAGATGGTCAAATGTCTTCACGAAGCACACCCTGCGAATGAGGTGGTGAACTGTAAGCACGCCGGCGACTTTTTGCATCCGCAAGTTACGGTAGTACAGTTCGGTGACAGACAGCATTCGAGGTATCGGGATGGCACACAAGTCGGAAGAAGACGACAAGGTTCGCCTGGACAAATGGTTGTGGGCGGCGCGTTTCTACAAGACCCGGGCCCTGGCCAAGGCAGCCATCGAGAGTGGCAAGGTGCATTGCCGGGGCGAGCGCTGCAAGCCGGGCAAGGAGCCGCGGGTGGGCGACGAGTTCGTCCTGCGTACCGGGTTCGACGAGCGCACCGTGGTGGTCAAGGCGCTGTCGGTGGTGCGACGGGGCGCGCCGCAGGCGCAGGCCTTGTACGAGGAGACCGAGGAGAGCGTTCGGCGTCGCGAACAGGCGGCTCAGATGCGCAAGGCCGGGGCGCTGGGCGTGACCACCGACGGGCGCCCGACCAAGAAGCAGCGGCGGCAGATCCACCAACTGCAGGGCAGTTACGACTGAGCCGACAGGGCTGCCTTGCAGCCCCAAAGGGTAGCCAAGCGCGATCAGCCCGCGCGTACCACGCTCAGCCGCCTCACCCATGGCAACCGGGCCAACAGCACGAACAGCGGTGCCGTCCAGCGCAGCAGCGCCGCGCTGGCCTTGGCCGCCAGTGGCGTATGGCAGCTCCAGCCTAGCGCCAGGACCGCCATCAGCAGCCCGCCGATATAGTCGTCCTGCCCCCAATGGGCACCGGCCACCAGGCGCGGCAGCATGAACAGCACGGCCAGGCTCCAGGTCAGCAGGTGCTGCAGCAGGCGGCGGCTGAACAGGCTCATGAACAGCGCCCAGACCAGCAACACCGAGGCATGGTCGCCCGGGAAGCTCTTGCTGGAGCGGTCTTTCAGTTCCCAGCTGGCCTCGAGGTCGGGGTAGAAGTCGCTCAGGTGGATGGCATCGCCGAATACCATCGACGGGCTGTCATGTTGCCAGCCGGAGGCATCCACCCACTTGGAAAACAGCGCGCGAATCACCACTAAGAGGATTAGCGTGACCAGGAAGCCGAAAAAGGCCTCGCGTACCTGGCAGGCCTTGAACACCCAGTCGCCACGGATCAGCAGCGCCAGCAGGATCAGGCCGACGACGATATCGAAGGGGCGCAGGCTGCCGAGGGTCCAGATGTAGCGCCAGATGGCGTTGTCGGCCAACGGCGCGTTGAGGCTGTGGAACAGCCACTCGTCGAAAGTCAGGCACAGGATCTGGCCAAAGGGCCATAACCAGAAACACAGTAGAGCGATGGGCAGCAGGGTACAGGCTGCCAAGGGGCCCCAGGACCACCTTGCTTGGAACAGTGGTCGATTGTCCATAAGATACCTCTATTGCCAGCGGGATATGGAGCGCCTCGTGAGCGCTCTGCAACGGGACTTTCAAGTCCGTTTACACATTTTGTCATCATTTTCAGATAGCCAGAACCTATGCACGATTTGCCGGATACCGATTTCACCCAACGTTTCATCTTCGACGACCGCGATGTGCGCGGTGAGTGGGTGGCGCTCGAACGCAGCTATGCCGAGGTGCTGGCCCGTCATCCGTACCCGCAGCCCGTGGCGCTGCTGCTCGGCGAACTGATGGCCGCCGCCGCGCTGCTGGTCGGTGCGCTGAAGTTCGATGGCCTGCTGGTATTGCAGGCGCGCTCGGAAGGCCCGGTGCCGCTGCTGATGGTCGAATGCTCCAGCGACCGCGAGATCCGTGGCATGGCCCGGTACGACAGTGCGCGCATCGATGCCGACGCCGGGCTCGAGCAACTGATGCCCGAGGGCGCCCTGACCCTGACCATCGATCCGCTGCAAGGCCAGCGCTACCAGGGCATCGTCGACCTGCACGGGGCCAGCCTGTCGGAGTGTTTCACCAACTACTTCGTCCGTTCCCAGCAGCTCAACACGCGCTTCTGGCTGCATGCCGACGGCCAGCGCGCCCGGGGCCTGCTGCTGCAGCAACTGCCGGTGGACCGTGAGCGCGACGAAGAAGACCGCGAGGCCAGTTGGCAGCATGTGACCACCCTGGCGGGCACCCTCAGCGCCGAGGAAGCCCTGACCCTGGACAACGAGACCCTGTTGCACCGCCTCTACCATGAGGATGCCGTGCGCCTGTTCGACATCCAGCCGCTGCACTTTCGCTGCAGCTGCTCGCGCGAGCGTTCCGGCAATGCCCTGGTGAGCCTGGGCGAGCACGATGCACGGCAACTGGTCGAGGAATGTGGCGGCCAGGTCGAGATCGATTGCCAGTTCTGCAACCAGCGCTACTTCTTCGATGCCAGCGATGTCGCGCAATTGTTTGCCGGGGGCGGCACGGACGCACCGTCAGAAACTCGGCACTAAAACGATTCACTACAGGAAATTCTCCTGTCTAACTGCGAAAAAGCGCAGTTCTGACAGGAGGGGCCTACTTTTTTTGGGCTTTTCTGGCATAATCCGGCCACTTTTTTCGCTGTAGTAGTTTGGAAAAGACCACTACAAAACGTTTGGAGCACTCGGCCTCGGGCCGGATGGGGTACCTCATGACGCAAGCCAACAACACCGTGTACACCGACCTGAGCGTCGATGAGCTGGTAAAAGAAGCGCTGTCCCGCGGTGAAGGCGAACTGGCCGATACCGGCGCGTTGGTCGTGAAAACCGGTCATCGCACCGGCCGTTCGCCAGCTGACCGTTTCATCGTCGACGAGCCCAGCACCTCCGGTGCCATCGCCTGGGGCCCGATCAACCGCAAGTTCCCTGCCGACAAGTTCGATGCCCTGTGGGCGCGCGTCGAGGCGTTCAACAACGCCCAGGAGCACTTCGTCTCCCACGTTCACGTAGGCGCTGCCGCCGAGCACTACCTGCCGGTCAAGATGGTCACCCAGACCGCCTGGCAGAACCTGTTCGGCCGTTGCCTGTTCATCAACCCGGCCCAGTACAACCCGGCCGGCCGCGAAGAGTGGCAGGTCCTCAACGTTGCCAACTTCGAGTGCGTCCCCGAGCGCGACGGCACCAACTCCGATGGCTGCGTCATCATCAACTTCGCCCAGAAGAAGGTGCTGATCGCCGGCATGCGTTACGCCGGTGAAATGAAGAAAGCCATGTTCTCGGTGCAGAACTTCCTGCTGCCGGCCGCCGACGTGCTGCCGATGCACTGCGCCGCCAACATCGGCGAAGCCGGCGACGTGACCCTGTTCTTCGGCTTGTCCGGCACCGGCAAGACCACCCTGTCGGCCGACGAGAGCCGTTACCTGATCGGTGACGACGAGCACGGCTGGGGCGAGGGCGTCGTGTTCAACATCGAAGGCGGCTGCTACGCCAAGTGCATCGACCTGTCCGAGAAGAACGAGCCGGTCATCTGGAAAGCCATCAAGCACGGTGCGGTGCTGGAAAATGTCGTCCTCGACGATGCCAAGCACGCTGACTACGCCGACGGCAGCCTGACCCAGAACAGCCGCGCGGCCTACCCGCTGGAGCACGTCGAGAAGCGTTCCGAGAAGAACCTGGGCGGCGAGCCGAACGCGGTCATCTTCCTGACCTGCGACCTGACTGGCGTTCTGCCTCCGGTGTCGATCCTCAACAACGAGCAGGCGGCCTACCACTTCCTGTCCGGCTACACCGCGCTGGTCGGCTCCACCGAAATGGGTTCGGGCGGCGGCATCAAGTCGACCTTCTCCACCTGCTTCGGCGCGCCGTTCTTCCCACGTCCGGCCGGCGAATACGCCGAACTGCTGATCAAGCGCATCAAGGGCTTCGGCTCCAAGGTCTACCTGGTCAACACCGGCTGGACCGGCGGTGGCTACGGCGTCGGCAAGCGCTTCAGCATCCCGACCACTCGTGCCGTGATCGCTGCGATCCAGAGCGGCGCCCTGGTCGGTGCCGAGACCGAGCACCTGGACATCATCAACCTGGACGTGCCGAAGGCCGTTCCGGGCGTCGAGACCGTCCTGCTCAACCCGCGCAACACCTGGGCTGACCCGGCTGCCTACGACGAGGCTGCCAAGGGCCTGGCCAAGCTGTTCATCGAGAACTTCAAGAAGTTCGAGGTTTCCGAGGCCATCCAGGCCGCCGGTCCACAGCTCTAAGCCAAGACCTACGATGGGCCGCTTTCGCGGCCCATCGCGACACAAGGCCGCTCCCACGTTGATCTCAAGATCAGTCGTGAACCTGGAGCGGCCTTGTGGTGTTTGGGGTTACGGTTATTGCTTTATGCTTCATGGCCACTTCTGCCTAGCATGCATCATACGGATGATTTCGATACGCTCCTGAAGGGCTCGATAGACCATCACGTCATTTGGCCGAACGACAATTTCCCGTGTGCCGTCGTATCTACTCAGCTTGTAGAGCGATGGGATATGGGCGCCCGCCTCGCTTTTTCCCTGAAAGCTTCATCCAGCGCAATGGCAGCGTCGGGATTGTCTGCCGCGATGTGCTCCATTATGCGGTAGCGGTCCTTGCACGCCATACCAGGCGTGTCACTGCCGCCTGGCTCTGAGGGCTGCGCGACGTGCAGTAAACAGTCGCTCTACTTCCTCGTCATCCCTCAGTCGTGACGGGTCGTTGAGGCTGGCCTCCATGTGTTCAGCAAACCACATTGCCGCCGCGTTGGGCTGTCAGAACGTGTCCTGTTCATTGATACTGACCTGTATGGCCCAGCCGCCTGGTTGCCGAGTTTCTGTGGGAAGCGTCCCTTCCATGGAGCAAAATTGATCTATGTGATTTTCAGAAAATTTATCTCCGTGCCACTGGCCAGGACAAATCATGACCGAATCTCCCCAACACGCCGACTTCGCCCACTTCCACCCCATCCTCACCCGTGCGCAAGACAATGATCTCAACGGCCACCTCGCCGGCGCCACGGTGCACGGCTGCTTCGAAACCGCCATCCAGGCGTTTCTCATCGAGCAGGCCGAGCTGGACCTGCGGGATGGCGAACTGGCGGCGTTCGTGGTCAGTTCGGCGGCGGATTTCTATGCGCTGCCGGGCTTCCCGGATGTACTGGAGGTGGGCTTGGGGGTGACGCGCCTGGCGGGTAGCACGGTGGAGTATCGCCTGGCGCTGTTTCGCCCGGGCGAGCCGCAGGCCTGTGCGGCGGGCACGGTGGTGCAGGTCTTCGTCGAGCGTGCCAGCGGCCGGCCGGTAGCGCTGCCCGAGGCCTTGCAGGCCACCCTGGCGGGGCTGCAGCTCAAGCGTTGAGGCCGATACGAAAAGGCCCTGCCGGTCAGGGCAGGGCCTTTAGGCAAGGCGCAGGCCTTGCGTATCTCAATGGCGCCAGTGGCGCTTGTTCTTGTGCTTGCGATGGCCGTAGTGATGGCCGCGGTCCCAGTGACGACGGCCGTCGTAGTCACGACGATAACGGCGGTCGTGACGCTCGTCGGCGTCGGCCTTGTTGCCCATGTAGTTACCCAGGGCACCGCCGGCGCCACCGCCAGCTGCGGCGCCGATCAGGCTGCCGGTATTGCCGCCGACCTGGCGGCCGATCACGTTGCCGCCCGCAGCGCCCAGCGCGCCACCGATGGCCGCTTCGCCGCGTTGGCGCTTGTCGGCCCCCACCGCACTACCGGCGGCACCGCCCAGGCCCGCGCCGATGGCCGAACCCGTGCTGCCACCGATGGACTGGCCGACCACGGAGCCGAGTACCCCACCCAGTGCGCCGCCAATGCCAGCCTCGGTGTTGCCGCCTGCCATGGCAACGCCGCTGAGCAGGCCGAAGGACAACAACAGAATCGAGGAGTACTTCTTCATCAAGAGAGCCTCATAGGGATGACGAGGCGAATTTGAGGCTCTCCGATGCGCCTGGCAACGAAAATCCGACGAGTTGCACGAGTTGTACACAATTTTCTAACTAATTGATTTTAATATGAAACTTTCTTGTTTTTCGGTTGTCTTAAGTTACTTGAGACAAAGCCCTGGCCCTTGCGGACAGGGCTTTTTTCGTTGTGCCTGCCAGGCAGTCGTCACGCGTGCGCCGCCGGGCTGAACACCCGTGGTGCGCTGTGCTTGGGTACGTGGATGAGGTTGAGGTTGTGCTGGCGGGCCCATTGCAAGGCCAGGCCGGTGGGGGCTGAAAGGCTGACCAGGGTCTGGATGCCGGCGCGCAGGACTTTCTGGATCAGCTCCAGGCTGCAGCGGCTGGTGACGACGGCCAGGCCGCCCCGGGTATCGATGCCCTGGCGCAGCAGGGCGCCGATCAGCTTGTCCAGGGCGTTGTGCCGGCCGATGTCTTCGCGGCCGAGCAGCAATTCGCCGTGGCGGTCCATGAACAGCGCTGCATGCACGGCGCCGCAGTGCTGGCCCAAGGGCTGGAAGGCGTCGATGCGCTCGCGCAGCCCGGCCAACCATTGGGCAGGTGGCAGTGGCGCGCCAGGCAGTTCGGCAAGCTCAGGCAGCGCCTGCTCCAGGGCCTCGACCCCGCACAGGCCGCAGCCGCTGGTGCCGGCCAACTGGCGGCGCTGGTTCTTCAGGTTCCAGAAGGCCCGGCTGGAGATCTCCAGGTCGGCGTACAGCGCCGAGCCACTGCCGGAGAGCTTCACGTCGTAGATTTCCTCGGTGCCAGCAACGATGCCGCTGCCGACGCTGAAGCCAACGGCGAAGTCTTCCAGGTCGGTGGGGCTGACCAGCATCACTGCCTGGTTCAGGCCGTTGTAGGCGATGGCCAGGGCGACTTCCTCGGCGAGCGGGGTGCTGTCGCGCGCCTCGTCGGTGAGCTGTCGGTAGTCGTAGGTATTGCTGGCGGCAGGCAGCGACAGCGATGTGGACGCCGCACAGACCGGAGGTTTGCTGTTCATCGGGGCGGGTTACCGGCGGCTTTGTTTACCCGCCCAAGCCTAAGCCGGTGGGCGGGTGGCGTCCAGTCGCTAGGGTCTATGTGGTGATAAAGCGCGTCGATGGGGCGCCGGGCAGCGGGGTGGACGATCCTGGCCTAGACTCCTGCTTCCGAGTATTCATCATCAAGGAGAGCGACATGAGCCTGTTCAGTTTCGTGAAGGAAGCCGGAGAGAAGTTGATCGACCTGCTGACCCCCGGCAACGCCAATGCCGAGGAGCAGCTCAAGAAGCACGTCGAGAGCGTTGGCTTGGGCAACCCGAATATCTCTGCCACGGTGGAGGGCGACAAGGTCATCCTCAAGGGCGAGGTCGCCAGCCAGGAGGAAAAGGAGAAGCTCATCCTCGCCGCCGGCAATATCGATGGCGTGGCCACGGTCGAAGACCAGATCACCGTCACCGGGCCGGTGGCTCAGGCGGCGCGTTTCGTCACGGTGAAGAAGGGGGATACCCTCAGTGCCATCGCCAAGGCCGAGTACGGCGATGCCAACCAGTACAACAAGATCTTCGAGGCCAACAAGCCGATGCTCAAGCATCCGGACAAGATCTATCCGGGGCAGGTGTTGCGCATTCCTGAGTGATACGGCGTTGGGGGCCGTGCCGGCCTGTTCGCGGCGGTTCGGTGCCCCGACAAGCCTGCCTCCCCAGGTTCTGGGTCAAGTGGCATTGGGGCTGCGTTGCAGCCCATCGCCCCCAGAAAGCCTTGGGGCAGTTTTCAAAGGCCTACCAGCAACGCCCGATAATCCTCGACCGCCGCGAACTCCTGGGTATCCCTCGGCTCGCCGCGACTGTCCGGCTGGCGCACCGCCAGCAGATGCCCGACCCCGAACCGCCGCGCACTGCGCAGGATCGCCAGCGTGTCGTCGATGAACAGGCTGCGCCCCGGCTCGAAGCCGATGTCCGCCCGCAGCGCATCCCAGAACTGGCCGTTCTCCTTGGGGTAGCCGTAGTCATGCGAGCTGATCAGCCGCTCGAAGTACGGTGCCAGTTCCACCCGCTCCAGCTTCAGCGACAGCGAGTCGCGATGGGCATTGGTGATCAGCACCACGCGCTTGCCGGCCCGGCGCAGGGCGGCGAGGAAGGTGTCGGCGTCCGGGCGCAGGGCGATCAGGTCGGCGATCTCCTGCTTGAGCTCACGGATCGGCAAGCGCAGCTCGCGGCTCCAGAAATCCAGGCAGTACCAGTTCAGGGTGCCGGCGTTGCGCTCGAACAGCGGCTGCAGCTCCATTTCCGCCATGGCCCGGCTCACGCCATGCAGCTCGGCGTAGCGCTGGGGCAGGTGTTCCAGCCAGAAGCGGTTGTCGTAATGCAGGTCGAGCAGGGTGCCATCCATGTCCAGCAGGACGGTATCGATGGCGGACCAGGGAAGAACGGGCATGGGAAATTCTCGATCAGTCGGCAAGCCACGGTATAGTAACCCGTTCACGCCAAGGAGCCGCCCCATGCGCCAGAAACCCACCGTCCTCAGCCGCGAGATCGTCGCCAGCAGCCGCCTGTTCCGGGTCGAAGCCGTACAGTTGCGCTTCGCCAACGGCACCGAGCGGACCTACGAGCGCCTGGTCGGGCGCGGCAATGGCTACGGTGCGGTGATGGTGGTGGCCATGCTCGACGCCGAGCATGCAGTGTTGGTGGAGGAATACTGCGGCGGCACCGACGAATACGAGTTGTCCCTGCCCAAGGGCCTGATCGAGCCGGGCGAGGACGTGCTGGCAGCGGCCAACCGCGAACTCAAGGAAGAAGCCGGCTTCGGTGCGCGCCAGTTGGAGCACCTGACCGAACTCTCCCTGTCGCCTGGCTACATGAGCCAGAAGATCCAGGTGGTGCTGGCCACCGACCTCTACGAGGAGCGCCTGGAAGGCGACGAGCCCGAGCCGATGCGGGTCGACAAGGTCAGCCTGCGTGAACTGTCGGCCCTGGCCATGCACCCGCAGTTCTCCGAAGGCCGTGCCCTGGCGGCGCTGTACCTGGCTCGCGACCTGCTGGCCCAGCGGGGGCTGCTCGAGGTATGAACGACCAACAGCTGATGCACGAGGTGGCCAGGCTGGCAGGCCTGGCCGGCAAGGCCATCTTGCCGTTCTGGCGTGCTGGCGTCGCGGTGACCACCAAGGCCGACGACTCGCCGGTGACCGCCGCCGACCTGGCCGCCCACCGGGTCATCGTCGAGGGCTTGCAAGCCCTGGCGCCGCAGATCCCGGTGCTGTCCGAGGAGGACTGCGACATCCCCCTGGCCGAGCGCCAGGCCTGGCAGCGCTGGTGGCTGGTGGACCCGCTGGACGGCACCAAGGAGTTCATCGCCGGCAGCGAGGAATTCACCGTCAACATCGCCTTGATCGAGGCCGGCGAGGTGGTGTTCGGCGTGGTCGCCATGCCGACCAACGGGCGCTGTTATTTCGGCGGTCGCCGCTTGGGTGCCTGGCGCGCCGAAGCGGGGGCGCAGGCCGAGCCGATCCAGGTGCGCAGCGCCCCACCTGCCGGGGGGCGCTTCACCGTGGTCGCCAGCCGGCGCCACTCCAGCCCGCAGCAGGAAGCCCTGCTGGCCGGCCTGGGCAGCGCCGTGGGTGAACTGGCGCTGGCCAATATCGGCAGTTCGCTGAAGTTCTGCCTGTTGGCCGAAGGCGCCGCCGATTGCTACCCGCGCCTGGCGCCGACCTCCCAGTGGGACACCGCCGCTGCCCAGGGCGTGCTCGAAGGCGCCGGCGGCGAGGTGATCGGCCTGGATGGCCAACCGTTCCTCTATCCGCCGCGCGAATCGCTGCTCAACCCATTCTTCCTGGCCTTGCCCGGCGCCGCCGACTGGCGCCAGGCGCTGCTGCAACTCGCCTCAGCGATGTAGCACGTACTGCCCGCTGAAGGTCACGGCGGGCGCGTCGCTGCCGGTATTGCTGACCACGGTGTCCAAGGTCAGGCGTGCCCGGCCGCGGCGCTGGTACAGCGCCACGAAGCGTTCCCAGGTCTTGTCGTCCGGCGCCTCGCAGCGCGCCACGGCGGTGCCTGTGACCGGTAGCGGGTAGTTGATCCGGCCCTCCTGGATGACGATATGACCATCGTCGATGCCCAGTTCGCGCAGGCGCAGGTGCAGCCAGCCCCAGCCCACCAGCACCGCGGCGCAGTACAGGCTGCCGCCGAACATGGTGCTCTTGTGGTTGACGTTGGCGGCCAGGGGTAGTTGCAGGCGCAGGCATTGCTGTTGCCAGTCGATGACCTCCAGGCCCATCTGCCGGGTCAGGGGAATGTCGCTGTGCAGTACGGATTGCAGATACTGGCTGTCGGTGGTCATGGGCGGTTGTCCTCCTGGTCGTCGTGCCCGCTGCTGCTGCCTTCGAAACTCAGGCCGTGCTTGCGCAGCTTGTCGTGCAGGGTCTTGCGTGGGATGCCGAGGGCCTCGGCGAGGCTGCGCATGGAGCTGTGTGGCTGGGCCAGCTCGGCGGCGATCAACGAACGCTCGAACTGCTCGACCTGTTCGCTGAGGTTGCCGCCGGGCACCGGCGCCGGTGCACTGGGGCTGGCCGGCGCCTGGCCGTCGAGGGCCAGCTCCAGGCCCAGGGCGAAGCGCTCGGCAGCGTTCTGCAGCTCGCGCACGTTACCCGGCCAGTCATGGCGCAGGAGCATGACCCGCTGGGCCGGTTGCAGGCTATTGGGCGAAAGGCCATGGCGCTGGCTGGCCGCGTCGGCGAAGTGCTGGAACAGCACCAGGATGTCGTCGCCGCGCTCGCGCAGCGGCGGGATGCGCAGCGGCGCCACGTTCAGGCGGTAGTACAGGTCGGCGCGGAAGCGCCCCTGGTCGGCGGCCTGGCGCAGGTCTTCCTTGGTCGCGGCGATGACGCGGATGTCCAGAGGGATCTGCTGGTTGCCGCCCAGGCGTTCCACCACCCGCTCTTGCAGCAGGCGCAACAGCTTGACCTGCACGTCCAGGCTCATGCTCTCGATCTCGTCGAGGAACAGGGTCCCGCCATTGGCGAACTCGAACTTGCCGATGCGCCGTTTCTGCGCACCGGTGAAGGCCCCCGGCTCATGGCCGAACAGCTCGCTCTCGACCACCGACTCGGCCAGGGCCCCGGCGTTGATCGCCACGAACGGGCCGTCGCGGCGGCTGGACAGGTCGTGCAGGGCGCGCGCCACCACCTCCTTGCCGGCGCCGGTCTCGCCGAGGATCAGCACATCGGCGCGGGTGCCGGCCAGGGCGCCGATCTGTTCGCGCAGGCGTTGCATGGCCGGCGACTGGCCGACCAGACGCGCGGCCAGTTGCTGACGGTCGCTCAGGGCCAGGCGCAGGCTGCGGTTGTCCAGCACCAGGCGGCGCAGGGCCAGGGCACGGCGCACGCTGTCGAGCAGGGCATCGCTGGCGAAGGGTTTTTCCAGGAAATCGTAGGCCCCGGCGCGCATGGCCTGCACCGCCAGGGGCACGTCGCCGTGGCCGGTGATCAGCAGCACCGGCAGCTCGTTGTCGCGGCCCTGTACTTGCTCCAGCAGTTGCAGGCCGTCGATGCCCGGCATGCGGATATCGCTGACCACCACGCCAGGCCAGTCGGCCTCGATGCGCTCGGCCAGGCCATGGGCGTCGGGCAGGGAGACGACCTTGAGCCCGGCCAGGTCCAGGGTCTGGCTCAGGGCCTGGCGCAGGTGCGGGTCGTCGTCCACCAGGATGACCTGGGCGCGGCTGTCGATCAGTGTCTCGGGGCTCATGCCGAGGGGTCCTCCGAAGGTTGCAGGTTGGCGCCGGGCTTGGCCACGCGCAGTTGCAGGGTCAGCAGGGCACCCCCTTCGGGGTGGTTGCCCAGCAGCAGCTCACCGCCGAGGGCGTGCATCAGGCTTTCGCAGATGGCCAGGCCCAGCCCCAGGCCCTGGGTCCGGGTCTTGGTGGTGAAGAACGGCTCCTTGGCATGTTCCAGGGCCTGGCGGCTGAAGCCAGGGCCATTGTCGCGGATGTACAGGTAGACGTAGCCGTCGCGCTTTTCGGCACTGAGCCACAGCTTGCGCGGGTTGGCCTTCTCGGTCAGCGCGTCGAGGGCGTTGGCCAGCAGGTTGCCGAGTACCTGGCGCAGGCGCGTCTCGCCTGCCTGGACCCACAGCGTGGCATCGGGCAGGTCGCGGACCAGCTCCACGGCCATGGCGCGGCGGCGTTTGGCCAGCAGCGCCAGGGCGTCGTCCAGCGCCGGCTGCAGGGCCACGCTCTCCGGAGCATGCTGGTCGCGGCGGGCGAAGGCGCGCAGGTGGGCGATGATCGAAGCCATGCGCCCGGTCAGTTCGCCGATCAGCTTGAGGTTGCCGCGGGCGTCCTCGGTGCGCTCGTGGTCGAGGAGGATTTCGGCGTTCTCGGCGTAGCTGCGGATCGCCGCCAGCGGTTGATTGAGCTCATGGCTGATGCTCGCCGACATGGTGCCGAGCACCGACAGCTTGCCGGCCTGGACCAGCTCGTCCTGGGCGCGCACCAGCTCCTGCTGGGCCTGCTCGCGTTCCAGCACTTCCGTTTTCAGGCGGGCGTTCAGCCCTTCGAGGTCGGCGGTGCGCTCCATCACGCGCTTTTCCAGCTCCTGGCGCCCGCGCGCCTCGAAGCCGATGCGGTCGATGTAGTGGCGCCGCCGCTGCATCACCAGGCCGGCCAGCAGCATCAGTACCAGCAGGGTGCCAGCGCCGATGGCCATGACCGTCTGCACCGAGCGATCCACCAGCATGCGGGGGGCGAGGATACTGACCTTCCAGCCGGTTTCCTGGATGTCGCGGCTCTGCACCAGCCAGGCCGAGGGGTTGAGGTTGAGCGGCTGCGGGGCCTGGGTCGGGTAGGGCTGGATGGCGATCATCGCCTCGCGCTCGGCCTCGGTCAGCTCGCGGGTGGCACGGAAACGCCAGTCGGGGCGAGAGGTCAGCACCACCACGCCGTTCTGGTCGGTGAGCAGCAATTGTTCAGGGGTACGCCCCCACAAGGTCTCGGTGTGGTCCAGGTCGACCTTGACCACCAGCACGCCGACCACCCGCTCGCGCTCGTGCACGGCCGCGGCGAAGAAATACCCCCGCTTGCCCGAGGTGGTGCCTTGGCCGAAGAAACGCCCCAGGCGCCCCTCCATGGCTTCGATGAAGTAGGGACGGAAGGCGAAGTTGCGACCGACGAAGCTGTCGTGCTTGTCCCAGTTGGAGGCGGCCAGGGTATTGCCGCTGATATCCATCAGGTACATCACCTCGGCGCCGGTCTGCTCGACGATGCTCTTGAGCAGGCGGTTGGCGTTGGTCACCGCCTCGGTCTTGAACGGGTCGGCCAGCACCCCGCGCAGGGCCGGCAGGTCGCCGAGAATCTGCGGCAGGGTCTCGTAGCGGTGCAGGGTGCCGAGCAGGTTGGCGACGTAGAGGTCGAGGGTCTGGCGGTTCTGCGAGGCCAGTTCGTCCTGGTAGTAGCGTTCGGCAAGATGGTGCAGTGGCCAGAGCAGCGGGGCCAGGCACAGGGCCAGCAGGGCAAGGCTGCGCCAGCGTGGGCGGCGGGGAGGCGTGGAAATCGAAGTCATGGTGATGCGCCAGAAGGATCTGGCGCAATTATGCGCTACTTGAGGCAGTCGATCAGCGCCTGGCGCCAGTGCGGCTGGCTGACCTGCCATTCACGGGCAAGGTGCGAGCAGTCCAGGCGCGAATTGCGTGGGCGGCGTGCCGGGGTCGGGTATTCGCTCGAAGGGATCGGCAGCAGCTCGGCGCAGGGTAGCCCCTGGGCGCGCAGGTGTTCGCCGATGGCCTGGGCGAAGCCGAACCAGGAGGTCTCGCCCTGGGCGGTCAGGTGGTAGGTGCCCCAGGCGCCGGGCTGGCCGGCCTGCCAGCGCTCGATGAGGGCGCGGGTGCTGGCGGCGATGGTGGCGGTCCAGGTCGGTGCGCCGATCTGGTCGTCCACCACGCGCAATTGCGGCCGCTCCTGCAGCAGGCGCTGCATGGTCAGCAGGAAGTTGCGCCCGTGCAGCGAGTAGACCCAACTGGTGCGCAGGATCAGGTGCTCGCCCACGACCGCGGCGATGGCCTGCTCACCGGCCAGCTTGCTGCACCCATAGACACTCAATGGATGGGGCGTGTCCTGTTCGGTGTAGGGGCTGGGCTTGCTGCCATCGAAGACGTAGTCGGTGGAGTAGTGGATCAACGGCACGCCCAGGCGCGCGGCTTCCTCGGCCAGTACCCGTGGGCCTTCGGCGTTGATGGCGAAAGCCCGTTGCGCGTCCTGTTCGGCCTGGTCCACTGCCGTATAGGCCGCGGCGTTGACGATCAGGTCGGGGGCGAGCTGGCGTAGCGGTTCGCGCAGCGCCTCGGGGTGGGCCAGATCGAGTTGCTCGCGGCCGAGCAGGTGCAGTTCGCCCAAGCCCGCCAGTGCGCCTTGCAGCGCCTGGGCGAGCTGGCCGTTGCGGCCGCACACGAGGATCTTCATGGAAACAGCTGCGCCTCGGCCAGCGATACGCCGGCCTGGTCCTTGGCCGACAGCTGCGGCGGGCCTGGCACGGCCCAGTCGATGGCCAGGTCCGGGTCGTCCCAGCGGATGCAACGCTCGGCGGCGGGGTTGTAGTAGTCGGTGGTCTTGTACAGGAACTCGGCCGATTCGCTCAGGACCACGAAGCCATGGGCGAACCCCGGCGGGATCCACAGTTGGCGATGGTTGTCGGCCGACAGGCGCACCGCCACCCAGCGGCCAAAGGTCGGCGAGCTGCGGCGGATGTCCACTGCCACGTCCAGCACCTCGCCCTGGACCACGCGGACCAGCTTGCCCTGGGGGTTCTGTACCTGGTAGTGCAGGCCGCGCAGTACGCCGTGCTGGGAGCGGGAGTGATTGTCCTGGACGAAGTCGACGGTGACGCCGGTCTGCGCCGCGAATGCACGGGCATTGAAGCTTTCGAAGAAGAACCCCCGGCTGTCGCCGAACACCTTGGGCTCGATGATCAGCACGTCGGGGATCTGCGTGGCGATGACGTTCATGGGTACTCTTCCGCCAGCTTGCCCAGGTACTGGCCATAGCCGGTCTTCTTCAGTTCATGGGCCTTGGCCAGCAGTTGCTCGCGGCTGATCCAGCCCTTCTGGAAGGCGATTTCCTCGAGGCAGGCTACCTTCAGGCCCTGGCGATGCTCGATGGTCTGCACGTACTGCGAGGCCTCCAGCAGGCTGTCGTGGGTACCGGTGTCGAGCCAGGCGAAGCCACGACCGAACCGCTCCACGCGCAGGTCGCCACGCTTGAGGTAGGCGTTGGTGACATCGGTGATCTCCAGTTCGCCTCGGGCTGACGGGCGGATGCCCTTGGCGATCTCGATCACATCGTTGTCGTAGAAGTACAGGCCGGTCACGGCATAGCTGGAGCGGGGCGCGATGGGTTTTTCCTCGATGGACAGGGCGCGGCCCTGGTCGTCGAACTCGACCACGCCGAAACGCTCCGGGTCCTTGACCCAATAGCCGAACACCGTGGCGCCGGAAGGTTGGTTCACCGCGCGCAGCAACTGCTCGCTGAAGCCCTGGCCGTGGAAGATGTTGTCGCCGAGGATCAGGCACACCGGGTCGTTGCCGATGAACTGCTCGCCGATCAGGAAGGCCTGGGCCAGGCCGTCGGGCGAGGGCTGCTCGGCGTAGCTCAGGGCGATGCCGAACTGGCTGCCGTCGCCGAACAGCTGGCGGTACTGCGGCAGGTCCTGGGGCGTGGAGATCAGCAGGATGTCGCGGATGCCCGCGAGCATCAGCACCGAGATCGGGTAGTAGATCATCGGTTTGTCGTAGATCGGCAGCAGCTGCTTGGAGACGCCGAGGGTGATGGGGTGCAGGCGGGTGCCGGAGCCGCCTGCCAGGACGATGCCCTTGGTCATGCGATCAGGTCCTTGAAGTCGGTATTGCCCAGGCGCTCGCCCTGGTAGCTGCCATCTTGGACGTGCTGGCACCATTGGCGGTTGTCCAGGTACCACTGCACGGTCTTGCGCAGGCCGCTGTCGAAGGTTTCTTGCGGCACCCAGCCCAGCTCCCGCTCGATCTTGCCGGCGTCGATGGCGTAGCGCAGGTCATGGCCGGGGCGGTCCTGGACGAAGGTGATCAGGTCGGCGTAGTGGGTGACGCCGGCTGGGCGCTGGGGCGCCAGCTCTTCGAGCAGGGCGCAGATGGCGCGTACCACGTCGATGTTCTTCTGCTCGTTGTGGCCGCCGATGTTGTAGGTCTCGCCGACCTGTCCTTCGCTCACGACCTTGAGCAGGGCGCGGGCATGGTCCTCGACGAACAACCAGTCACGCACCTGCTGGCCATCGCCATACACCGGCAACGGCTTACCGGCCAGGGCATTGAGGATCATCAGCGGGATTAGCTTCTCGGGGAAGTGGAACGGGCCGTAGTTGTTCGAGCAGTTGCTGATCAGCACCGGCAGGCCGTAGGTGCGATGCCAGGCACGGACCAGGTGGTCGGAGGCTGCCTTGCTGGCCGAGTAGGGCGAGCTGGGCGCGTAGGGCGTGGACTCGGTGAAGAGGTCGTCGGCGCCATGCAGGTCGCCATAGACCTCGTCGGTGGAAATGTGGTGGAAGCGCAGCGCGCTGCGCTGTTCGGCCGGCAGCCGGCTCCACCAGGCGCGCGTGGCCTCCAGCAGGGCATAGGTGCCGACGATGTTGGTCTGGATGAACGCCGCCGGGCCGTCGATGGAGCGATCCACGTGGGACTCGGCCGCCAGGTGCATGATCGCCTGGGGTTCGAAGCGCGCCAGCAAGGCGCTGACGGTGGCCTGGTCGGCGATGTCGGCCTGGACGAACTCGTAGCGGGTATTCGTGGCGATGCTGCGCAGGGACTCGAGGTTGCCGGCGTAGGTGAGCTTGTCGAGGTTCAGCACCTCATGCTCGGTGTGGTCGATCAAGTGGCGGATCAGGGCCGAGCCGATGAAGCCGGCGCCACCCGTGACGAGAATGCGCATCTCAAACTGCCTCTGGAAAAGCGGGTTCAGGTCCCCTGGAAACACTAGCTTGGCGGCTCGGGGGCCGGGTTACAAGCGATGCCGTCGAGCCTTTGCCGGCCTTGACCGATCGACATAGTCATCGCCTGCCTCTTGTATATCGGCAGCAGCGGTGGCGATATAAGCGACAAAAAAACGAGGTACCTTTTCCATGCCCCTCAGCACCCTGATCCAGCGTTCCAGCCAGCCCAGCCCCTCGCTCGGCGAAGCCCAGGCCCACGCCCTGCTGCGGGCGCACTACGACCTGGAAGGGGCCTTGCACCCCCTGGGCAGCCAGCAGGACCTGAACCTGTGCCTGGACAGCGCCGAGGGCCGCTTCGTGCTCAAGGCCTGCCACGGCAGCTATGCCGAGGTGGAGCTGCAGGCCCAGCATGCAGCGCTGGCCTACCTGCGCGCGCAGGGGCTGCCGGTGCCGGCGGTACGCCAGGCCCGCGACGGCCAGGACCTGCTGACGCTGGACATCGACGGCCAGCCGCTGCGGGCGCGCCTGCTCGACTACCTCGACGGCCAGCCACTGACCCGCCTCAAGCACATGGCGCCGCGCCTGATGGCCGAGCTGGGCGGCTTGTGCGCTCGAGTCGACAAGGCCTTGGCAGGCTTCGATCACCCAGGCCTGGAGCGCACCCTGCAGTGGGATCCACGCCATGCACAGGCGCTGATCGGGCACCTGCTGCCAGCCTTGCAGGACGACAGGCGGCGTGCGCAAGTCGAGCAGGTCACCCGTCTTGCCGTCGAGCGCCTGCAGCCCCTGGCAGGGGCGCTGCCGAGCCAGGCCGTGCACCTGGATATCACCGACGACAACACCGTCTGGGCCCGCGACGCCGAACGCCAATGGCAGTTGCAGGGCGTGATCGACTTCGGCGACCTGTTGCGCACCTGGCGCATCGCTGACCTGTCCGTCACCTGCGCGGCCCTGCTGCACCACGCCGAAGGCGATCCGCTGCGCATCCTGCCGGCGGTCAGTGCCTACCAGGCCATCAACCCCTTGCAGGAAGCCGAGCTGCGTGCGCTGTGGCCGCTGGTGCTGATGCGTGCCGCAGTCCTGGTGCTCAGCAGCGAAGAGCAATTGCGTGTGGAGCCCGGCAACCAGTACATCCGCGACAACATCCCCCACGAATGGGAGATCTTCGATACCGCCTGCAGCCTGCCCTTCGCCTTGATGGAGGCGGCGATCCTGCAGGCTGGCGGGCACGCCCTGGCACCACTGGCACTGGATGGGTGCGTGCCGTTGCTGCCGGCCCTGGCCGGGCAGGCCGTGGCACGGCTCGACCTGGGCGTGCTCAGCCCGCACTGCGAGGCGGGCAACTGGGAGCAACCCGGCTTCGACCAGCGCCTGCTGGCTGCGCAAGCCACCCCGGCCTGCACCCTGCACGGCCAGTACCGGCTGTCGCAGACCCATGTCGATCGCCCCCAGGAGCCGGCCACCTGCGCCCTGGGCGTGGAGCTGAACGTGCCGCCTGGCAGCGTGCTGCAGGCACCAGAAGCGGGCACCTGGCAACGTGATGGCGATGGCCGGGGCTGCCTGCGCACCTCGCACTGGAGCCTGTGGCTGAAGGGGTTGGAAGAGGCGCCGGCGGATGGCCAGGCCCTGGCCAAAGGGCAAGTGCTGGGAACCACCTGCGGCTTCCTGGGCGTCCAACTGTGCCGCGACGACGGCCAGCAGCCCCCGTTCTTCGCCATGCCCTCGCAGGCCCAGGCGTGGCTGGCCCTGTGCCCCTCGCCACGGCCCCTGCTCGGCTTCGATTGCGACGCCGAACCGCTGGTCGACCCGCAAGCCCTGCTGGCCCGCCGCGAGGCCAGCTTCGCCCGTTCGCAGAAGCACTACTATGCGCAGCCACCGCATATCGAGCGGGGTTGGCGCAACTACCTGGTCGACATGCAGGGCCGCTCCTATCTGGACATGCTCAACAACGTCGCCGTGCTCGGCCATGGCCACCCGCGCATGGCGGCCGAGTCGGCCCGGCAGTGGTCGCGGGTCAACACCAACTCGCGCTTTCACTACGCGGCCATCGCCGAGTTTTCCGAGCGCCTGCTGGCGCTGGCGCCAGAGGGCTTCGACCGGGTGTTCCTGGTCAACAGCGGCACCGAAGCCAACGACCTGGCCATCCGCCTGGCCTGGGCCTACAGCGGCGGGCGCGACCTGCTCAGCGTGCTGGAGGCCTACCACGGCTGGTCGGTGGCCACCGATGCCATCTCCACGTCCATCGCCGATAACCCCCAGGCCCTGGAGACCCGGCCAGACTGGGTGCACCCGGTGGAAGCGCCCAATACCTTCCGGGGCCGTTACCGTGGCCCGGACAGCGCCGCCGGCTACCTGCGCGATGTCGAGGCCAAGCTCGCCGACCTCGACGCGCGCGGCCGGCAGTTGGCCGGCTTCATCTGCGAGCCGGTGTACGGCAATGCCGGCGGCATCGCGCTGCCCCAGGGCTACCTGCGCCAGGTCTATGCCAAGGTGCGCGCGCGTGGCGGGGTGTGCATCGCCGACGAGGTGCAGGTGGGCTACGGCCGCCTGGGCGAATACTTCTGGGGCTTCGAGGAGCAGGGCGTGGTGCCGGACATCATCACCATGGCCAAGGGCATGGGCAACGGGCAGCCGCTGGGGGCGGTGATCACCCGGCGGGAGATCGCCGAGGCGCTGGAGGCCGAGGGCTACTTCTTCTCCTCGGCCGGCGGCAGCCCGGTCAGTTGCCGCATCGGCCTGGCGGTGCTGGACGTGATGCGCGACGAGGGCCTGTGGGACAACGCCCGCGAGGTGGGGCGGTATTTCAAGGCGCGGTTGCAAGCGCTTGTCGATAAACATCCACTTGCCGGCGCCGCCCATGGCTCGGGCTTCTACCTGGGGCTGGAGCTGGTGCGCGATCGCCAGACCCTGGAACCGGCCAGCGAGGAAACCAAAGTGCTGTGCGACCGGCTGCGCGACCTGGGGATCTTCATGCAGCCGACCGGCGACTACCTGAACATCCTCAAGATCAAGCCGCCGATGTGCACCACGCGGGAGAGCGTGGATTACTTCGTCGACAGCGTCGACCGGGTGCTGGGGGAGGATCTCTAGCGGCGGTAGGGCGCAGACGTTCAACTGCTGCCGGGGGCCGCGAAGCGGCCCCCAAATACCACCTGAGACGTCTCAGCCAGATTTTTATCGTTCTAGGCGGCAGCCTTATGTCGGTCAAGTCTGTCTTTTGGCTTTTAAAGTCGATATTTATCGGTTATAAATTTCGCCACGTCACCAACAGGAACCCGCCACGACCGCGGAAGGTGTGCTGGTGCATACTTTCGACCTGGATGGCCCGCTGGAATCCTGATCGATCAACGACCCGGCGCAACCGGCGCCGGGCCTTCGCAGAGGTTACCCATGAAAACCCTCAACACCACCCCGCGTGCCGACGGCTTCCACATGCCTGCCGAGTGGGCTGCGCAAACCCAGGTCTGGATGGTCTGGCCGGAGCGCCCGGACAACTGGCGCCTGGGCGGCAAGCCGGCGCAGGCCGCACACGTGACCCTGGCCAAGGCCATCGCCCGCTTCGAGCCGGTCACCGTGGCCGTCTCCGCCGGCCAGTACGAGAATGCCCGCCGTCAACTGGACCTGCCCAACATCCGCGTGGTGGAAATCAGCAGCGACGACGCCTGGGTGCGCGACACCGGCCCGACCTTCGTCATCAACGACCAGGGCGAAGTGCGTGGCGTGGACTGGGGCTTCAACGCCTGGGGTGGCTTCGAGGGCGGCCTGTACGCGCCCTGGAACCGCGACGAGGCGCTGGCGGCCAAGGTCCTGGAGATGGAGCGCTGCCAGCGCTACCACACCGAAGGTTTCGTGCTCGAAGGTGGCTCGATCCATGTGGATGGCGAAGGTACCCTGATCACCACCGAGGAATGCCTGCTCAACCGCAACCGCAACCCACACCTGAACCGCGAGCAGATCGAAGCGATCCTCCGTGAAAACCTGGCGGTGGAAACCATCGTCTGGCTGCCGGAAGGCCTGTACAACGACGAGACCGACGGCCACGTCGACAACTTCTGCTGTTACGTCAGCCCCGGCGAAGTGTTACTGGCCTGGACCGACGATTCCAACGACCCCAACTACGCGCGCTGCCACGCTGCCTACGACGTGCTGAAGAACAGCCGCGACGCCAAGGGCCGCGAGTTCGTGGTGCACAAGATGCCGATCCCGGGCCCACTGTATGCCACCGAAGAAGAGTGCGCCGGTGTCGACCAGGTGCTCGGCAGCCAGGAGCGCAACCCGTCGGTGCGCCTGGCCGGTTCGTACGTCAACTTCCTGATCGTCAACGGCGGGATCATCGCGCCGAGCTTCGACGACCCGGCCGATGCCCAGGCCCGGGCGATCCTGGCCAAGGTTTTCCCGGATCATGAAGTGGTGATGATCCCGGGCCGCGAACTGCTGCTCGGCGGTGGCAACATCCACTGCCTGACCCAGCAGCAACCGGCGCCGGTCAAGCGCGGTTGATGTCCAGGGGCCGTGAAGCGGCTCCTTTCTTTTCCTGGCGATGGCCGGTGGGGGGCATGGCACAGGATTTGTATTGTTTTTTCATTGTGTTTCATACAGTTAGGCCTACGCCGTTCTGTAACAATACCAACGTAAGTTAACCGCTCACGGCCCCAGGGAGTACGTGTGGAGATGAATGCAGCAAGTGAGTCGGTTTTGCCCCTCTCGGCAGTGAACCACCAATCGCTCAGGATCTTGACGCAGTGGTTGAAACAGCATGGAAGCCATCCGGTCAGGACGACCGACCCACGACGTCTGCTGGATGGGCGATACCCTCAAGGCCTGATCAGCGAAGCGGAGCTCGAGGCGCTGTTGGCTGACTGGCATTGACCCGGGCAGGAGCCCTGCAACGAAAAACGCCACCGCATGTCGCGGTGGCGTTTTTCGTTGCAGGGACTGCCACAGGGTCAGAAGCTGTAGGTCCCGGTGACCACCAGGCTGCGCGGCTCGCCCGGCTGGATCTGCGCCGCACTGGTCGCCGAGCTGTAGTAGGTCTTGTCGGTGATGTTGCTCAGCGCCGCACGCACATCCCAGTCATGGGTGCGGTAGCCGGCCAGGGCGTCCCAGCGTCCATAACCCGGCATCAGCGTGGTGTTCTGGTTGTCGGCATAGCGCTCGCCCACCAGGGTCAGGCCGGTCTCGGCGTACCAGCCCAGCTCCGGCTTCCAGGTGATGAACAGGCTGCCGTTACGCTTGGCCACGTTGTTGATGCGGTTGCCTTCCTGGCCGTTGTTGTCCTTGACGAGGGTCGCGTCCTGGATACCGATGCCGCCGCGTACATACCAGTTGCCAACGATGTTGCCGGTGGCGGTCAGCTCGATGCCGCGCGAGCGCTGCAGGCCGCTGAGCAGGGTGATGGTGGGGTCGTTCGGGTCGCGGGTGCGGCGGTTGTACAGCTCCAGTTCATAGAGGGCCAGGGTGGTGGTCAGGCGCTCGTCGAGCCAGTCGCTCTTGACGCCGATCTCTTTCTGCCGGGTGTGTTCCGGGCTGGTCTGGTTGGCATTGCCCGTCGCGCCCGGGGTGATGCCGATCAGCCCGCCACCGACCGGCGAGAAGGTCTTGCTCCAGGAGGCATAGAAGGAATGCTCGCGCCAGGGCGAATAGACCACGCCCAGGCGTGGGCTGGTGCTGGTGCTGTCCTGTTTCTCGGACAGGCCGTTCAGCCTGTTGGTGGTTTCCACCTCGAAGCGGTCGAAGCGCACGCCGGCGAGGATCTGCCACTGATCGTTCAGACGGATCTGGTCCTGCAGGTACAGGCCGCGGCTGTCGACCACGGTGTGGTTGTCGCTGGTCACCGTCATCGGCCCGTTGTGCTGCTGGCTGCGGTCGGGGTTGTCCAGGTCCACCCCTGGTACCGACGGGCCGGCGGAGCGCAGCAGCGGATCGCGGCGCTGGTTGCCGATCTCAACGCCGACCAGCAGCTTGTGTTCCAGGCCCCAGGTGGCGATGTCGCCTTCGGCTTCCAGGTTGTTGAACAGGTTGCGGGTGTTCAGGTCCTGCTGCCAGCGCTGGCGGGAGACCAGGTTGGTGCTGGGGGCGTAGCCGGTCAGGTAGGTATTGTCGAACTCACTGTCGAGCTTGAACAGGCCCAGGGTGTGGCGCAGTTGCCAGTTGTCGCTGAGCTGGTAGTTCAGCCGCGAACGCAGCGACTGGGCCTTGTCGTCGATGAAGTCGCGCTGGGTATCGCCGTAGGTGGTGTCGCGCCCGACATCCGCCGGGCGGCCGTCGACGCCAGGGATACCACGGTCCGGGGTACGGTTGTAGCGGCTGTACTCGTACTGCACCAGCCAGTTCAGCTCCGGGGTGAGTTGCCAGCTCATGGATGGGGCGAACAGCTGGCGGTTGCCGTCCACGCCGTCGCGGAAGCTGTTGCTGTCTTCGTTGCCCATGTTCAGGCGCAGGCTGAGGGTGTCGCTGGGGTCGGCGCTGAGGTCGGCATACAGGCTGCGCAGGTCTTCGCTGCCGCCACGGGCCTCGATGCTCGAGCGGCGGCCGTGCTCGGGTGCCTTGCTCACCCGGTTGACGATGCCGCCCTGGCTGCCACGGCCGTAGAGCACCGCTGCCGGGCCCTTGAGCACTTCGATCCGCTCGATGTTGTGCAGGTCGCGCACGTACTGGCTGTCGTCGCGGATGCCGTCCAGGTAGAAGTCGTTGCTGGCATCGAAGCCGCGGATACGCACGCTGTCGAAGCGGGTGTCGGCCCCGCTGCTGACGTTGGGGATGCCTTCGAGGGCCTTGCCCAGGGTATTGCTGCCGTAGTCCAGGAGGTTGTCGGTCTTCACCGTGTCGATGGCCTGGGGTACGTAGCGCACCGGCGTGGAGGTACGGGTCGCGGTGCTGACTTCCTTGACCCTGGGCGTGTCGCGCTCACGGTCGCTGTCGGCGGTGACCGACAGCTCCGGCAGGGTAGTGGTGGCGGCATTGGCCAGCCCGGCGCTGAACAGCAGCGACAGGCCCAGCGTCAGGGGTGACAGGCGGCAGGGAACAAGCATGGACACATCCGAAAGGGCGGTAGGTGAAAAATGGATGCGGATGATAATGCTTGTTATTTGCTCTTGCTCGGGTATTTGTAAGCCCTTGTCTTTACATATGTATCACTTTGTTTCTACGACTTTAGTCGTAGATGTTTCGTACTTATGGCGACTCGAATACCGGCCCGTCAAACGGGCGTCTTGGGGCCGCTTCGCGCCCCCGGGTCCCGAGCCATGCGGGTAACCCGGGAGTCTCCTTCCACCCACTGGCCGGGGCAGTTGCCGACAAGAGGCAAATTGCCCAGAAGCTGGAGGGATATGGCCACGAACACACCTGCCAAACGCATGATCTTGGTTATAACCACCTGCATTTCACGATTTTTTGACATGCCGAAGCACAGGCGGCTAGGATTCGGCCAACGCCTGCTGGCCATGACTTGGCCATGCTGCTGCGAGGCCCGCTGCTGGCGGGCCTTTTCAGTTCGGATCCGCATAGCGTCGAACCTACGAAGGGGCGTTGGTTCCTGGCGTCATATTGCAGAGCGTTTTTGATTAAGAAATAAGGAAAACAACATGTTGAAAACCAGGATCAGCCTGGTCGCACTGGCGATGATCGCCGCGACCCAGGCCCAGGCCAACGAACAGGCCGAAAGCAAGGGCTTCATCGAAGACAGCAGCGCCAGCGTCCTGCTGCGCAACGCCTACATCAACCGCGACAAGAAGCACGGCACCAACGACCAGATCGAGTGGGGCCAAGGCTTCATCGGCACCTTCTCGTCGGGCTTCACCCAGGGCACCGTGGGCGTGGGCGTCGATGCCTTCGGCCTCTACGCCATCCGCCTGGACGGTGGCAAGGGCCACAACGGTGGCGCGGGCGTCGACTTCTTCAAGCCGAGCGACACCGAGCCATCCAACTCGCCGCACAACCTGGCCCGTGCTGGCGCCGCCATCAAGTTCCGTGTCTCCAACACCGTGCTCAAGTACGGTGACCAGATGCCAGCGCTGCCCGTGCTGCAGTACGACGACGCGCGCCTGCTGCCGGAAAGCTTCACCGGCACCATGATCACCTCCAAGGAGATCAAGGGCCTGGAGCTCAACGCCGGTCGCTTCACCCAGGAAGCGCGCAAGAGCGCCGAAGGTCGCGACAGTGGCGGCCTGAAGTCGATCAACGTGTTCGGCGGCAGCTATCAGTTCACCGACAACTTCACCGGCTCCCTGTACACCTCCGATGTCGAGGACGTGCTGAAGAAGCACTACCTGGGCCTGAACTACGTCCACGCGATCGCCGACGACCAGTCCCTGACCCTGGACTTCAACGGCTACAAGACCAGCATCGACAGCAAGTACGAGCGTGAAGCTGGCCTGACCGGCGACTCCAACACCATCTGGAGCCTGGCAGCCACCTACGCCTTCGGCCCTCACTCGGTGACCATCGCCCACCAGCGCAGCACCGGCGACACCGGCTATAACTACGGCTGGTACCAGAACCGTGGCGGCGTGGGTGACGGTGGTTCGACCATCTACCTGGCCAACTCCTACTGGTCCGACTTCAACGCCGAGGACGAGCGCTCCTGGCAGATCGGCTACGGTCTGGACTTCGGCGCCTTCGGCGTACCTGGCCTGACCTACAAGCTCGCCTACGTGCGTGGCGACAACATCAACACCCACGGTTTCGGCGAGGGCAAGGAGCGCGAACTGTTCAACCAGATCCGCTACGTCGTCCAGGAAGGCCCGGCCAAGGACCTGTCGGTCAAGGTGCGTAGCTCCATCGTGCGTACCAACACCGCAGTCCGCCAGAACGGCTACAACGACGACGGCAACGAAGTCCGCGTATTCGTCGAGTACCCAATCAGCATCTTCTGATCCTGATTCGGCGTTACCAGCAGCCCCGGCCTATGCCGGGGCTGTTTCTTTCCGGGGCACCGTGGCCATCGGTACGACCGCCTCGGTGTCACTGACCTGGGGTGCGAAGCTGTCGCTGCGGGCCATTCGCCACATCCGTGCATAGAACTCGCTGTCGATCGAGCCGTTGAGCAATTCGCCCGGTTTGAGGAAGTGGTGCAACTGGGAGAACAGGCTGATCTCGCTGGGGCTGATGCGCCGCGCCAGGTGCTTGGGCTTGAGCGCCGAGGGGTGTTCCAGGCCGGCGGCGGCGAGCATTTCTGCCAGGGCATGCAGCGTGTTGCGATGGAAGCTGGCAACCCGTTCGGCTTTTTCCGGCACCACCAGCGCGCGCTGGCGCAGCGGGTCCTGGGTGGCCACGCCGGTCGGGCACTTGTTGGTATGGCAGCTCTGGGACTGGATACAGCCAATGGCGAACATGAAGCCACGGGCCGAGTTGACCCAGTCGGCGCCGAGGGCCAGCACGCTGGCGATATCGAAGGCGCTGACGAGCTTGCCCGCCGCCCCGATACGCACGCGATCCCGCAGGTTCAGCCCCACCAGGGTGTTGTGCACGAACAGCAACCCCTCGCGCATGGGCACGCCCATGTTGTCGCTGAATTCGCGAGGCGCCGCGCCGGTACCGCCTTCCTTGCCGTCGACGACGATGAAGTCCGGGGTGATGCCCGTGGCCAGCATGGCCTTGGCGATCCCCATGAACTCCCACGGATGGCCCAGGCAGAACTTGAAACCGACCGGTTTGCCGCCCGACAGCTCGCGCAGGCGGGCGATGAACTGCAACAGCTCCACCGGCGTGCGGAAGGCGCTGTGGGCTGCCGGCGAGATGCAGTCTTCACCGACCCGCACGCCACGGGTGGCGGCGATCTCCGGGCTGACCTTGTGCCCAGGCAGGATACCGCCATGGCCGGGCTTGGCGCCTTGGCTGAGCTTGATCTCGATCATCTTCACCTGCGCATCGCCAGCCTGTTCGGCGAAGCGCATCGGGTCGAAACGGCCATCTGCCGTCCGGCAGCCGAAGTAGCCGCTGCCGATCTCCCAGATCAGGTCACCGCCATGCGCACGGTGGTAGGGGCTGATGCTGCCTTCGCCAGTGTCGTGGGCGAAACGGCCCAGGCGTGCGCCCTTGTTCAGTGCGGCGATGGCATTGGCGCTGAGGGCACCGAAGCTCATGGCCGAGATGTTGAAGATCGAAGCGCAGTAGGGCTGTCGGCACTGCGGCCCGCCGATGTCGATGCGAAACGACGCCGGGTCGGGGGGCGCGACTGGCAGCATCGAATGGCTGATGAACTCGAAGCCCGGCTTGTAGGCATCGTTGAGCGTACCGAAGGCTTTCTCGGCACTCTCGTTCTTGGCCCGGGCATACACCAGCGAACGCTGCGAACGGGAGAACGGCAGCTTGTCGTCGTCGCCCTCGATCAGGTACTGGCGGATCTCCGGGCGGATGGTCTCGATCAGGTAGCGGATGTTGCCCAGGATCGGATAGTTGCGCCGTACCGCATGATGGCGTTGGCGCAGGTCGTTGAGGCCGACCAGGCTGAGCAGTGCGGTGACCAGGGTGACGGGCCAGAGCCAGGCGTGCTGGGCAAGGAAGGGAAGGCTGGCGAAGGTGAACAGCAGGCAGGTGGCCAGGCAGGCGTAGCGGGTGGGAAGCGTGTGTTTCATGGGCCCATCGCAGGCAGGATGACCCGCACTAGGATAGGCAAAGGGCGCCTGCGGAAAACCAGGGGTTTTGGTAAAAGACTCTTACCCGAGGTGTGGATTGTGCCGATGTGCAGCGCTGCGCTGTGCCGAAGCCAACCCGGCGTGCTCCTGGCTGCCCAGCGGCTGCCCCTCGAACCAGGACCGGGCTTGGCCCATGAGGGTTCCGGGTAAGCCGCCTCATATTCGATGGCAATCGCTTCTTTAGTTTCCGAGCAGTTGGGTCACCGTGCACACCCTGTCATTTCCGAGGCGCCTGACCGCCGCTACCATCTTGCCAACGGGGTCAGGCAGGGATGGCCAGTGCCAGTGTCTTCCAGCTCGCCGTTCGCTTGCGTTCGACCAGCGTTGCCAGGGCCTTGGCGACGGGAGCGCCCTTGTTGGTGAACTTCACCGGCGCCAGCATCAACAGGGTGACACGCTCCTCCTTCGGTATGGCTTGCGCGGTAGGCTCCTTGTTCCAGGGCTTGTCCACCACCAGCATGGCATCCACGGCTTCTGGCCAGGGCAGGTCCGCATATCCCGGGTCGCTGCGCTGAATCAACATGCCCTCGCAGAGCGGCCCGTGCTCCAAGGTCTGTCGGGCGAGACGTGCCAGCAACTGCACCGGGAAGTTCCAGGCACCGTGCTGCGGCAGTCGGGCCTGGGGCAGGGCCCAGTCGCCCGGTAGGCAGATGAAGAGTTCGGTCATCGGTACGGCCTGGTACAGGCCGACAGTGAACAGCAGCTTGAAGTCGCTTTTGCCATCCAGCAGGCTGACATGCAGTGTGGTGCGAGGATCCTCGCTGGGCGGGCTGAAGACGTTCGGCAAGACCCACCCAGCGGTGTTGTGCACGAAGGTGACAATGGCCTGCCCCGCACCTTCGGCATCATCCGCTTCCACCTCAAGGGTGCTACGTGCCCCATGGGATAGCAGCAAGTCGGCGGTGTGTGGATGATCCCATGCCCGGGCGGCATCGAGCGCGCTGTCGTTGAAGCGCAGATGCAGGCGATTGACCTCGGCACCACGCGCCAGGAGCAGTGCGACCACCTCTCGGTGGCCTGACTGGGCGGCTGCATACAGGGGAGGGCAGACACTCAGTGGCAGGCCATCGACCCTGGCACCGGCATCGAGCAGGCATGCGCAGGTCTCCAGGTGCCCTTCGCTTGCGGCCTGTGCGAGAGCAGTGCCATGCCCTTCGTCAACGAACGGCTGGTTCGGATCCAGGCCCAGCTTGAGCAGCAGGCCGCAGATCTTGGTTTGCCCAGCCCTGGCAGCCATATGCAGCAGGCCTTCTTCACCGGCCTCGCCATAGCGTGGCAGGGCCAGCAGGTCTGGGTACTTCTGGGCAAATGTGCGCACTCGCTCCAGCTTGCCCTCTTCGATGTCGTCGTAAAGGCGGTCCAGCTTGGTTTCGTGCTTTTCGTAGAGTCGTTGCCGGTCGGTCATCGGATGAAAGTACTTGGTTTGAAGGCCAGGTCCATCGCTGCCGTTATCTTTGTGGTGTGGTGCCGAATCACGGAATCGGCCGATCAGGAAAGTAATGCTCGATAGGCAGGCTGCTGTTTTCGAACTCGTACATCACTCGCCAGGTGAATGTGCTCATCCAGGCATTGATGATGCGCTGGGCGTGATGACGGTCCTCCGTCGATTGGGTCCGGGACAGCAGGGCCGTTCGTTTCTTGCCTTTGAGTATCGAGATGGAAACCTGATATTCGATGGGCGAGATCTCCTCGTCACCCAAGGGGCTGCACCAGACATCGAGGGTGGCAGTGACAGGCAAGCCGCTGTCGAATGTTCGCTCGCTGGAGGCCATGAAGATGTCGTCGGCGAAAAAGTTCTTTGCGGCGAGAAAGCGGGCATGCTCGTCGGTGATGCCGGTGAGCAGGACGGGTGAGGCATCGATGAAATTATTCTTCGATACCTGCCAGCCGGTAGGTACCAGCAGTTCTGCGAGAGGATGGGCCAAGGCGATTTCTTGAATGATGTTCATTTTTGCGACTTCAGGTAGGTCATATAGTCAGCCTGGGAAATGGGGTGTCCATGGAATTCAGGCATTGGTGTATCGGTTACTTCTACCCGGACATACTGGGTCGGTTTGCCGTTATTGAATCCGATGGGTTTCCCTGCATCGTGAATGTAGTAGGAGGAGCCCTTGTTGCCCAGATCGATTTCGGTACCGTGCCGCAGCGCGTCTTTCTCCACTTGGTTACGGAACGCTGTGACTTGTTTGGCTGTAGCGTTTTCCGGCAAATCCTTGCCCCAGTATTGAGCCGCTCCTCCACGCGACGACAAGCTTTGAGCCTGTGATTGCGTCTTGGCCTGGGTATGTTTCGTATAGGTGGCCGAACGTGAGTGATGGCGATTCCTGCGTGCCAGCTTCGGACAGCCGGCGGTGAGCCCGAGCGGGTCTATCCAGCCGAGCGGGTTTGGACTGTAGAGATAGAGATTCCAGCCCCCAGCCAGTCCGAGGGGGTCTGGTTGGGTGAAGCGTCCAATATCCGGGTCATAAAACCGGAATGTGTTGTAGTGCAGGCCCGTCTCGCGATCCAGGTACTGCCCCTGGAACCTGAGATTCTGTTCCTCATCATGACCTGGGGCACGCCATTCTCCGATACTGGTGCCCCATACCTCGTAACGGGTTTCCCACCTGGTATCGCCATCCTCTGACGTCAGTCGTAGTGGCAGCCCATTGAGGTGATTGTGGAAATGCAGCACTTGTTGATGGGCGCCTGCGCTGTCGATGCGTGCCAGTGGTTCATGACCGGCATCGGTATAAACGTACAGGCTGCTTCGTCCGTTGCGACGCTCCTCCAGCAAACGCAGGCCGTCCCAGGTGAACTCGGTCCTGCCGACAAGCAACCCTTGCGGGGTACGCTCCTCCTTGGCGATGCGTCGTCCCAAGGGGTCGTAGTGCATGGACACTACAGTTTCGCGCCCGGCGCACAGGTTGCGGACCTCAATCAGCCGATGTTCGGCATCGTAGCGAAACCGTTGAATGCCTCGCCTGTTGCTGCGCTTTTCGACCAGTCGGCCGAAACCGTCGTAGCGGTAGTGCTTGTCCTGATAGCACAGCAGGCGGTTATGACGGATAGGTGGCTTCCCAGACCTGTCGAGCAGGTTGGCTGCTGCATCGTAGTGGAAGTGTTCGTACTGGCCTGCGAGTGGGTCGTGGCGCACGAGTATTCGGCCTGTCGCGTCATAGCCTAAAGACTCTAGGGTGTTGCCCTGGGCTTTCAGGGCCTGGACTTCGACCAGGTTGTTGCCGCCATCGTAGGCGAAGTGCTGTCGCGCCACCGACAAGGGGTTAATTGCCTGGTCGGCTGCATGGCTACCACGGCTGCGCAAACGCCCCACCGGATCGTACTCGCTGCGGCACAGCAGCCGCCCTTGAGTGCGCGTGACCTCACGGTGCAAGCGGTCGCGTTCGAAATCCGCAATGACATGTCCATTGAGGTTCAACTGATGCAGATGCCCAGAGCCATACATCAATCTATTCAACTGGCGACCGTCACCAAGACGTATCCCAGTCAGGTTACCCAGCTCGTCGTAGCTGTATGACAGGCTCCCCCGTGCTGTCCGTTCCTGCAGCAATTGACCGAGCCTGTCATAAGTGAAGTCCAATGTTTGCCGAATACCGTCAGGGCTTGTGGATTCCACTGAGGTCAACTGGTCCAGTGCGTCGTAATGATAGTCGGTGCGACCATCGGACGTGATCTTGACAACCAGCCTGCCTGCGGCATCGCGTTCGAGTGTATGGACGATGGGCACCTCGGGGCTGCCAGGTTCGGGGTGAAAGACCAATTGGACCAGATTACCCAGGCTGTCATAGGTGTATTGCTTGCAGGTGTCGTCGAGGTCTCGTTGCTCTACGAGGCGATCATCGGCATCCCAAGAGAATCGATAGCTTTCCCCATTCTCGTTTCTCAACCGCACAAGCCGGCCTTGGGCGTCATACTCGAAACCAACCTGGCGACCAGCGGCATCCACTTGGCGACTGACCTGTCCGCGTCGGTTGTACTCGTAGCGGGTGACATGCCCGGCCGCATTGGCATGAGCGAGCAGCAATCCTTCCGTCGAGCGTTGGTATTGCTCGCGATTGCCATCTGGACGTTCCAGGCACAGTAGCCAGCCCCGCGCATCATGGGTGTATCGAGTAGTGCGACTCTCAGCATCGATCACCTGGCTCAGGTGGCCCCGATGGTCATAGGCGTAGCGGGTTGGAAAGCCCGAGCAATCAACCTCTTCGACGAGCAACCCCAGGCGGTTCCAGCGGCGGGTCGTCGATTGGCCGGCGGCGTTGGTAACCGCCACGACCTGCCCATGTACATCATAGCGATAGCGGGTAACGTTACCCTGCGGGTCACATTCCCGAACGCAGTTGCCGCGTTGGTCGTAGTGGTAGTGCCAGCGATTGCCCATTGGGTCCAGGTGGGTCCGGGGCAATGCCCAGTGTTCGAGCCACTGTGTCGATTCGCTTCGCCCCAAGGGGTCGATGGTTTGTGAAAGATTGCCTGACTCGTCGTAGAAATATTGCCAGCGCCCACCTTGCGGGTCGGTGGCAGCCAGCAGTTGACGCTCATCGTTCCACTCGAAGCACCAGGCCTGCGCCATTGCGTCGATATACTCAGTGATCTGGTACTGGGCGTTCCACCGACGAATGCTGACACGCTGCAAATTATCGGTGATGCGGGTCAGGCCAGCGCTAATGTCGTAGTTGAAGCAATACTCGTCACCCGCGCAGGTCCAGTGTCGGGAAACCCGGCGTTCGCCTTCGATGTCCTGCCATTCGTAGTAACACCGAAGCCCGGACGCTGTCTGGTGCTCGATCATGTGCCGATGGTCGTCATAGGCGAAGCGGCGCCGTAGGCGACCTTTCTCGTCAAGCACCTCGCAGAGGTCGCCCTGTTCGTCGTAGCGATAACTGGCCAGTGTCTCCAGGCTCCCATCGTCATGAACGCGCTCGATGGTACTGACCCGAGAGGGCCACTGTGGGCTGTAGTGCAGCTGTATGCGTACCAGGTCGAACGTGTCGCGCAGGCCCGACAGACGTCCACGCTCGTCATAGTGCAGGTAGAGCCGATTGTCGTTGCGGTCTCCCAGTTGGCTCAAACGCAGCTGTGCGGGTTTTTCGGGGCTGGGCTCGAAGAGGCGGTAAAGGCCTTCGATGTCCTCGATGAGCAGTTCGCCATTCAAGGCCCGGCGTACGCTCAGGCCTTCGCCGGGGCTGAACACAGCATCGCCGGGCGGGATGTGACCCATGTCTATCACCCGTGCCTGCTCGTCCGTGTACAACAGGCGCTCACCGCCTTCTGGGTCGGCCTCGATGCGTACGAAGACTTCGTAGGACACGCTCCAGCCGGCACCAAACAAGCCGTCGCGTCGCTCGTCCCTACTACTGTAGAAACGTTGCCACTCCAGTGGTATCAGGGCCGCGAGCCTGAAATCCTGCTCGTCCTCGCCACCCAGGACTTTCGCACCTGTGGCAGCGTGCACGGGGTTCGGTGAGCCAGTGATCGCACGAGTCAGCGCACCGGTCACCTGTCCGCTGACGAAACTGGTGGCGCCACCGACTAGCATGCAGCCGAGCTTGCTGTAGAACTTGCCCCCGCGTCCTCGCAACATCATCAGAGCCGTGACTGCCAGACCGACGCCGGGAGTCTTGCCGCTGCGGATTTCACGCACCACGATCGGTTCGCCACCAATGCGTACATCGCTGGAAATCAGCCCGGAATCGACGATTACACCCTCGCAGGTACTGCGGTCGCCGCTGCGAGCGGCGGGTTGGCCGTTGATGCTGACCTTACTCGAACCCTCGGCAATGTACTGTGGCGGCATAGCCGGGTGCTTGCTGCAGATGACCTTGTCGTCATCGGCCGGTGCAGTGTTGGGGGCCGGTGACGCGACCGTGGGACGCCACAGTTGCGAGAAGAAGCCCTGGGCCATGTCGAGGAAGGTTTCCTCCTCGGGTTCCTCCTCTGCAAGCGAGGCGTCCGCAGGAGGAGGCGGCAGGACCACGCCAGCGGCACGTGCGGCTGGCTTGCCGTTGGTATGGGTGTCGTGCGAGCCGGTGGCGATGTTGGCCTGGATGGACGGCGGGAACAGCGCATTGCCGATCCCTTCGCAGAATCGGCTGAGTGCCGTATCGGCGCCGGTACTGGCCATGGCCACGCCCACCACGACACCGACCACCGCGCCGAGCACGAAGCAGCCCAGGCCTCCGGTGGCGGCAGTGATGCCAAGCGCGGCGCCAACGGCAGCGGTGGCCAACGCACCGATGGCAACGGTCGCCGCCACTTCCAGCACGCCGCCGACGATGTCTGCCAGCATCGAGGTGTGCATCAGTGCGTCGCCTTCGCGCGCGGCCCAGAGTGCGTCGGACATCGCAGGTACCGTCAGGCCAGGCTATCGAAAGCGAGCGATTGCTTGATCGCGGCCCAGTGGCCTGCCTCGGCCTCGCCCATGGGCTGCGCCTTCACGTAGCTGAGGGCGAACATCTTGCGGGTGCCAGGCAAGACCAGGGCGAGCTGGTACTGGAAGACCTTCTCTTGGCCTTTGCTGAACTGACTGCTCAACTCGATACCGTCGATATCCTGCGCCGCGCCAAGGCGCACGCTCTGCGGAGCCTGGAAGCGCAGGTCCTGGACCTGTTGCTGCAAGCGTTGCAGCTGGCTGTCGAAATTGCTCTGCAACGTTTCGCCATCGGCCAGCAGGCTGCGGCTGATCACCAATGAGGTACCCAATGCCTCGAATCGCAGGATGTTGATGCTGTTGTCACGCACGTCGGCGTCAGGCAGCGCGAGGTGGAACTCGTTGACGCGGTAGATCATGTATTCGTTGTCCTGTTACTGGCCGGCCTTGGGGAATTTCGCCTGGACCCTGCCATCGATGCTGCCCTTGCTGCCGTCCTGGCCGGGGGAGGTGCCTGGCGCCCCGCCGATGTTCAGGTCGAGCGTGCCTTCGGGGGTATTGATCTGGGCATGGTCCTTGGCGTTGATGTTCAGGCGCACACCGGTGAGGTTGATTTCACCGTTGGCGTTGAGTTCGAGCACGCTATCGCCACAGACCAGGCGCAGTTTCTCGCCAGCCTCCATGAGGTAGGTCGTGCTGATGCTGTCGGTCTTGCTGGCGCCTACCAGCAGGGTGTCGTGGTGGCGCACCGCGCGGATGCGATCCTGGCCGATGGTCACCATTTCGATCATGCCGACACTCTTGGTACGGCTGATACCCACCGACAACGTCTCGTTCTGCTCCACCACCGTGTCCATGTTGCGTTCGGCATGGATGTACAACTGTTCGGCACCCTTCTTGTCCTCCATACGGATCTCGTTGAAGTTCGCCGGGCTGCCGCCTTTGCTGGAGCGGCTTTTCATGCCGCTCTGGGTGGCGCCTGCGGGCAGGTCGTAGGGCACCGTCTGCTCGGCGTTGTAGACCCGTCCGGTGATGATCGGGCGGTCGGGGTCGCCCTCGAGGAAGCTGACGATCACTTCCTGGCCGATCCGTGGGACCTGCATCGAGCCCCAGTTCTTGCCGGCCCAGGCCTGGGATACGCGTATCCAGCAGGAGCTGTTCTCGTTGGACTGGTCGTGGCGGTCCCAGTGGAAGTGCACCTTGACCCGGCCGTACTGATCGGTCCAGATCTCCTCGCCGGCCGGGCCGACCACCACCGCGGTCTGCGGGCCCTTGACGATCGGCCGCAGGGTGCTGGCCACCGGGCGGTAGCTCTGCTGGGCGTCGATGCAACTGAGGTTGCTCTCGAACTGGGCCGATGCGCTGCCGCCACCGGTTTCCAGGCGCTCCTGGGCTACGTAGTAGCGGGCGGCGACGATCAGGTACTCGCGGTTCTGGTCCTGGCGGGTGAAGCCGGTGAGGTTGAACAGGTGGCCGCTGCCCAGGCCCCGGGCATTGCCGCGCAGTTCGACCCGCTCGTGCAGGCTTTGCAGCGCTTCCAGGCGGGTGCGGGCGTAGTGCTCGCCATCCTGGGTCTGCGCATAGGCGCCGGGGTAGTCGTACAGCGGATAGTCGCCGGCCTGGTGCGGGCGCGGCATGGCCGAGCGCACGTCGATGCGCGCGCTGGGGCGCTGGAAGTCGTAGTCGTTGAGTTCCAGCGAGCCGGGCTGGACTTCCTGGGCCAGGTACCAGTCGTTGATGTGGTCGCGCTCGCGATGCTGGCCATCCGGCGGGTAGAAGGGCACCGACTCGTAGCCGGGGGCCTGCTGGTGGGCGCCGTAGGCATCGGCCAGCACCAGCACATGGCGGTCCTGCTCATGGCGGAAGAAGTAGTAGATGCCTTCTTCCTCCATCAGCCGGCTGACGAAGTCGAAGCTGGTCTCGCGGTACTGCACGCAGTATTCGCGTTCCCGGTAGCTGCGGCTCAGGGCGTCCTCGAAGTCGGAGAAGCCCAGGTCGCGAAACACCTGCTTGATGATCTGCGGCGCGCTCTGGTGCTGGAAGATCCGGCAGTCGCTGGTGCGGGTCAGCAGCCACAGCCAAGGCCGCAGGGTCACCCGGTAGCTGGCGAACTGGCCCTTGTCGACCGCCTGGCTGCAGCGCGCGACGATGCCGTGGAAGTAGCGCCAACTGCCCAGGTTCAGTTGCAGCGACAGGCTCATGGGCTTGCCCAGCAGCTGGTTGAGGTCGATGGCCGGATCGTCGCTGGTCAGCTGCAGCTCGTAGTCGAACAGGCGGCCGAGCTCTTCGCTGCCGCCCATCTCGCTGAGGATCAGCACGTCCGGCCCCAGGGGGCTGTTGATCTGCGCCAGGCGCGTGAATTGCTTGAACAGCATGGGTCGTCCCGTACGGCGCGCCGTCAGCCGGCAGCGCCGAAGTCATAGTGCAGGTCGTTGTCGCGGCGGCTGATGGCGACGCTGGCCAACGGCTTGCCTTCGAGCAAGCGGGTGAGGAACTCGCGGCTCATGTCCGGCAGCAGGCCGTTGGTCAGGATGGCGTCGATCATGCGGCCGCCGCTCTCGGTCTCGGTGCAGCGCGAGACGATCAGGTCGAGCACCCCGTCGTCATAAGCGAAGCCCACCTTGTGCGTGCTCTCCACGCGCTTGCGGATGCGCTCCAGCTGCAGGCGGGCGATGGCCTTGAGCATGGCATCGCTGAGCGGGTAGTAGGGGATGGTCACCAGGCGGCCGAGCAGCGCTGGCGGGAAGATCTCCAGCAGCGGCTGGCGCAGCATCGTCGCCACCGACTCGGGCTCGGGCAGGGCCTGTGGATCCTTGCAGATGTCGGCGATCAGCTCGGTACCGGCATTGGTGGTGAGCAGGATCAAGGTGTTGCGAAAGTCGATCTGGCGGCCTTCGCCGTCTTCCATCACGCCCTTGTCGAACACCTGGAAAAAGATCTCGTGCACGTCCGGGTGGGCCTTTTCCACCTCGTCGAGCAGCACCACGCTGTATGGCCGGCGCCGCACCGCCTCGGTGAGCACGCCGCCTTCGCCATAGCCGACGTAGCCGGGCGGGGCGCCCTTGAGGGTGGAGACGGTGTGGGCCTCCTGGAACTCGCTCATGTTGATGGTGATCAGGTTCTGCTCGCCACCGTACATGGCCTCGGCCAGGGCCAGGGCGGTCTCGGTCTTGCCCACGCCGGAGGTGCCGGCGAGCATGAACACGCCGATCGGCTTGTTGGGGTTGTCGAGGCCGGCGCGGGAGGTCTGGATGCGCTTGGCGATCATCTTCAGGGCATGGTCCTGGCCGATGATGCGCTTGGCCAGGTGCGTGTCGAGGTTGAGTACGGTCTCGATCTCGTTGCGCGCCATGCGCCCGACCGGGATGCCGGTCCAGTCGGCGACCACCGAGGCGACCGCCTGGTAGTCCACGGTCGGCAGGATCAGCGGGCTCTCGCCTTGCAGGGCGGTGAGGCGTTGTTGCAGGTCGACCAGCTTCTCGCGCAGCTCATGGCTGCCCTGGGCATCGACCTCGTGGTCGACCACGCCCACCTGCTCGCGCAGTTGCGCGCGGGTGGCCAGCAGTTCGTCGACCAGGGCCTTTTCCTCCGCCCAGCGCTCCTCCAACCCGGCCAGGCGTTGGTGCTCGGCCTCCAGCAATGCCTCGGCCTGGGCCTGGCGCTGGTCGGTGACGACGCCGATGGCCTGTTCGCGGGCGATGATCTGCAGCTCGACGTCCAGCGCCTCGATGCGCCGGCGGCTGTCGTCCACCTCGGCCGGTACCGCGTGCAGGCTGATGGCCACGCGGGCGCAGGCGGTGTCGAGCAGGCTCACCGACTTGTCCGGCAGCTGGCGCGCCGGGATGTAGCGGTGCGACAGCTTGACCGCCGCCTCCAGGGCCTCGTCGAGGATCTGCACCTGGTGGTGCTGCTCCATGGTCGAGGCCACGCCGCGCATCATCAGCAGCGCCTTGTCCTCGCTCGGCTCGGCCACCTGCACCACCTGGAAGCGGCGGGTCAGGGCCGGGTCCTTCTCGATGTGCTTTTTGTACTCGGCCCAGGTGGTCGCCGCCACGGTGCGCAGGCTGCCCCGGGCCAGCGCCGGCTTGAGCAGGTTGGCGGCATCGCCGGTACCGGCCGCGCCACCCGCGCCGACCAGGGTGTGGGCCTCGTCGATGAACAGGATGATCGGCTTGGGCGAGGCCTGTACGTCCTCGATCACCTGGCGCAGGCGCTGCTCGAACTCGCCCTTCATGCTGGCGCCGGCCTGCAGCAGGCCGACGTCCAGGCTGCGCAGCTCGACGTCCTTGAGCGCCGGTGGTACGTCGCCGGCGACGATACGCAGGGCGAAGCCCTCGACCACCGCGGTCTTGCCCACCCCGGCCTCGCCGGTGAGGATCGGGTTGTTCTGCCGACGGCGCATGAGGATGTCGACCAACTGGCGGATCTCCTCGTCGCGGCCGACGATCGGGTCGAGCTTGCCGTTGCGCGCCTGCTCTGTGAGGTCGACGGTAAAGCGCTTGAGCGCCTCCTGCTTGCCCATCGCCGCCGGCGCCACGGCGCCGCTGGCCTCGCCCGGCACGGCGGCGCTGAAGCCGTCGCTGGCGCCCAGGTTGTTCTCCGGCGAGTCGCCCACGTATTCGTCGAAGCGCTCGCTCAAGGCCTCGACCTTGAGCTTGGCGAACTCGCCCGAGAGGTTCAGCAGGGCATTGCGCAGGCTCGCTGTCTTGAGGATGCCCACCAGCAGGTAGCCGGTACGCACCTGGTTTTCGCCGAACATCAGGCTGCCGTAGACCCAGCCGCGCTCCACCGCTTCCTCGACCTGGGACGACAGGTCGGTGATCGAGGTCGAGCCGCGCGGCAGGCGGTCCAGGGCATCGGTCAGGTCGCGGGCTAGGCGGGCCGGCTCGACGTTGAACTGGCGCACGATGCGGTGCAGGTCGCTGTCCTGCAGTTGCAGCAACTGGTGCAGCCAATGCGCCAGCTCCACATAGGGGTTGCCACGCAGCTTGCAGAACACCGTGGCGGCCTCGATGGCCTTGTAGGCGATGCTGTTGAGTTTGCCGAACAGCGCGGCGCGGCTGATTTCACCCATGGTCCTGACTCCTTGTGGCAGGTGGTTCGACCGGCTGCTCGGCGTAGTACCGGGCCAGCGCAAGGTCGTTGGCATCGTGTGGCGGACGGCCGAGCCAGGTGTCGAAACCCAGGCGTCGGCCAGCGTCGAGTTGCAGGGCGGGTACTTCGTCCCGCCGCAGGATCAGGTTGAGGTCCCAGTCCAGCTCGTGGCCCAGGTACTCGGCGACCCAGGCTGCCAGCTCGACGAAGGCGCTGCCGCCGGGGAGCAGGGCGTGGTACTGCGCCAGGCTCAGCGGCCCGAGGCACAGGCGGAACTTGTGCTGGCGGTCCCAGGCATAGCGCCCCAGGCACAGGTCGACGCCCAGGCGGTTGGCACGGGCGCCCAGGCGGCTGCGCTCGGGCAACTCCAGCCACTGGCCGACGTATTCCTCGAGGGTCACCGGTACGCCGAAGTAGCCCGACAGGATGCTGCACAGGCCGTCCGGGTAGCGGGTCTGCGCCGCCAGGTGGCCCGACCAGTGCAGCTTGGCGGTATCCGCCAGCGGCCCCTGGCCACGCAGGGCCGGCAGGCCACGGCCGCTCAGGGCGGCCAGGCGTGCGGCCCAGTAGTCGTCGTCCGGGCGGTCGTGGCTGACGGTGGGCCGGGCCTCGGCCCAGGCACGGTAGAACAGGCTCAGCAGGCGGTGGTGGAAGATGTCGAGGAAGCGCTTGCTGGTAGGGTCGGCGTGGTTGCGCTGGCGCTCGCGCATGTACTCGGTCAAGTGCAACGGCAGCGGGCCGTTGGGGCCGCCGAGGCCGAAGAAGAACTGCTCCAGGCGCGCCGGGCCGCCGTCCTCGGCGGGCGTCACCGAGGCCAGGGTGGCTGGGGCGAAGGCGCAGTCCAGGCGCTGGCCGAGGCGCACCGGCTCGTCGGCCAGGCGCAGGGAATGGCCGAAGCGGGGCAGCTCGGGATGTTCCGCCTCGAGGCGACGCAGGGCCTGGAAGAAGTCGTACTCCCAGGGCTCGGCCTGCATGGCCTGGAGCGTGTTCACAGGGTCGGTCGGCATCCGGGCTTGGCTTTCCATCGCATGATCTCGCCGCGTTCGCTGGTGCGCAGCACGGTTTCGGTGAAGCTGTTGATGGACACGTAGCGGGTCAGGAAGCGTTCGAACACCGCACCGAGGAGAAACACCCCGGTGCCACGGAAGGCGTTCTCGTCGAACGCCAGGGTGATTTCCAGGCCCCGGCCGAAGACGATCGGCCCGGGCATCGGCAGGCGCCGGGTGCAAGGCTTGGCGCTGACCTCGCGCAGGCCGTCGATCTGCAACTGCAGGGCACCGTCCTGGCTGTCGCCGTACAGGCGCAGCAGCTCGCGCAGGGCGGCGGCGCCCTGGCCTTGTTCGGTCAGCGACAGGTAGTTCAGCGACAGCTGGCTGATCAGGCGCCAGGCGCGGTTGTCGTGAGCATGGCTGGCCCTGGGGCGGCTGGGGCCGGCCAGGCAGCGCACGGCGGACACCGGCGCGCTGTCGGCCAGGTTGAAATCGCTGCGGCCGTCGCCGATGTTCATGAACAGCGGCAGGTCGCGGTTGCTGCACAGGGCGCTGATGCCCAACTGGCGCAGGTCGTGGCGGTAGGGGGCGTGCTGGCCGTCGACCAGGCTGACGAAGGTCTCGCTGCCCATGTAGCTCGAGCGTGTACCGTTGCGCCGCTGTTCGCTGGACAGCACCCGTGGCTCGCGACGCACGATGTAGTAGGCCTGGTCGCGGCCATAGCGCGACGGGTCGCGCACGGCGTAGAACGGCAAGAACGCTTGGTCCGCCCCGGTGCCGTGGCCGGTGACTTGTTGCAGCGAGTGGATCTCGAAGTCGGTCGGCCGGGTGCGGTCGGCGATCACATGGTGCTCGTTGACCTTGTCGGTGAGGTGGATGCGGTCCACCCGGCGCGGGAACAGGTTGATCGCCGGGGTGCAGAAGGGCACGAACTGGGCCTCGCCGACGCTGCTTTCCAGGCTCTGGTCGAAGCGCTCGAAGAGGATCACCAGCTCCAGCTCCTCGCCGGTGCAGCGCTGCACCGCCCGCTCCAGCCCGGCGAAGTCGACGAACAGAAAGCGCTGGGGCAGGGCGAAGTACTCCTGCAGCAGGCGATAGCCCTGGAAGGCCTGGGGCACCACTGGCAGCGCCGCCTCGCAGTCGTCGAAGCCACGGGGGCGCAGGGCCTGCTCCAGGGGAATGCGCTCGACCCACTCGCCGCCCGGCTGGCGGGCGAACACCGCGCAGGCGCTGCCGAGCAGCTGCTCGTACAGGCGGAACGGGGTTTCGTCGGCGCCGTTGAGGTACAGCGGCAGGTGGCTCAGCGGCAGGCTGGCGAAGGGGATCCCGGCGCCGCTGCGCAAGGTCAGGCGCAGCCCGGCGCGGGCCTGTGGCTCGCTGGCGGCGAGGCGGCCGAGCACGGCGCCGGGGTTGCCGAAGTATTCGGCGCGCGCCACCCGCAGCGGCCACAGGGTGACGTCCTGGGTGCTGCGAAATTCGCACGGCGTCTGCGAGTCGCGGCCCAGGTTGGCGCGCAGCACGCTGCCCCGGGGCAGTTGGAAGCCGGCGGCGAGCGAGCCTTCGTCGGGGTCGGTCTGCAACTGCACCACGGTCATCGAGGGAGTCGGCGCCAGGTAGTGCGGGTAGGCGATCTCCAGCAGGTTGTGGGTGAAGGTCGGGTACTCGGCGTCGAGCTTGAGCTGGACTCGCGCGGTGAGGTAGGCAAAACCTTCGAGCAGACGCTCGACGTAGGGGTCAGCGCAATCGATGCCGGCCAGGGTCAGGCGGCCGGCGATCTTCGGGTACTCCCTGGCGAACTCCGCCGCGCTTTCGCGGATGTGTTGCAGCTCCTGGTTGTACAGCTCGAGCAGGCGCGGGTTCATGCACGTCTCCGGCGGTCGGCGGGGGCCACGCGCACATGCCCGGACTCCAGGTCCAAGTCGGTCTGCAGCAGCAGCGGCAGGGCCGCCGGCTGGGCCCAGAGGTCGCCCTCGATCTCGAAGCTCAAGGCGTTGGCGTTCATTTCGGCGGGCGCGACCTGGGCGCGCACGCGCAAGGTGTGGGCGAGGATGCGCGGTTCATAGGTGACGATGGCCTGGTGGATGATGCGCTCCAGGGCGAGGGCGTCGATGTTCGAGGCGCTGTTGCCGGCCAGGGCCGGCAGGCCGTAGTTGATCACCGAGGCACCGGCCGGCGTGTCCAGGGTCGCGGCGCTGTCGAGCAGCGAGGTGGTGTTGAGCAACCAGGTGAGGTCACGCAACACCGACGCCTTGAGCTGCTGCAGGGACAGCACGCGCTTGTCCGGCGCCTCCTGCGGGTTGCCGGGATCGTCGTCGGTCAGGCGATCCAGCAGCGAGGGCTGCAAGCGGTCGCGGGCGGCGATTTCGGCTACCACTTGAACAGACCCACGAAGTTCTTCTGGTCCACAGCCCCGGTCGTGCAACTGGCACTGTGGGCGACGACCGAGGGTTCCAGCTGGTTATTGAACCAGCGGATGGCCTGGTATTGGCTTCGGCAACTGCCTGGTGTCGGGGTATCGAAATCAATGTGCCTGACAATAATGATCTGCGCGCCGTTGAAGTGTTCCACGCGCGGCTCCCCGGAACGCCTGTCGGGGCTGAACTGGCACGGCCAGGGTATTTCCAGTTGCAGGAGTGTCTGGTCTGTCTTGCTGCGCAGGGCGCAACGCCCCTGATGGTTTTCCAAGGTCAAGCGCCGCTCGGACAGTGTGACATGCGGTCCCTCGGGAAGCGGCTCGGTGGCGGCGGGACGTTCTTGCGCGCAGGCACTCATTGAGGTCGCCAACGAAAGAACGATCATCGGCAGTGTATGGCACCGTTTCATTTCAGCTCCCAGAACCAGACGGCCTTGGAGCGGTGGGCCTGGTCGGCGAACTCGCCGGTCACCAACCCACGGTCCCAGAGATCTATATGATCGCCACTGCGGTCCTCGAACGACTGTCCGGCGCGGGCGAAGCAATCCTTGAAGAAGATGATGCCACGCTTGGTCTTCAGCTTCTGGCGGTCCTCGGCGCTGCCGCTGAGTTGCACAGGGGCGCCCAGGTGGTGTTTCCACAGCCAGTTGGCCAAGGACTCCGCGCCCCGGGCATGGCCATGGGCACAGCGCGGTTCGCTGTAGCTGGAGGCGTTGACCTTGACGCTGCGTTCCCCATTGAGGGCGATGCTCATGCGAATGGCGCACTGGTTGTCCCACGGTCCGTCGCAGGGAAACTGGTCGGACGGGTAGGCATTCCACAGATTGATAAACGAGGGCTTGGCCATGGTCTTCACCGGGTGCGGCTGACGCTTCGGGGAGAACGCCTGCGGGCATGGGCCGCAGGCGTACTCGGTCAGATCTTGACGTTGGAGCGCACGTTCCAGCCGTACTTGATCGGGCCGCCATCCTTGCTGCCGTCGGCTTTCTGCGGCTGGTAGTCGACGGTGACCTTGGCGAAGTTCAGGGTGATGTTCTCGGTCAGGCGGTCGTCGCTGCCCGAGCCACCGGTGCTCAGGGAGCTGATGAGGACCTCTTCGAGGTTGATGATCAGGTACTCGACCTGGTTCTCGCCCCCGGCCTTGCGCACGGTCAGCTTGACCTTGTCGATGTGCTTGCCGCTGGAGCAGTGAGCCATCAGGTTGGGGCTGGACTTGTCGACGTACTTGGTCACCGACAGGTCCTGGATATTGACCTTGCCGGCGCCACCGCCGCCGCCCATGTGCATGTTGCCGGACTGGGACATGCCCCAGCTCCAGTTCAGCACGTCGATCTCGTCCTTGTGGGCCTTGTCCATGGACTCGCCCTTGATGTCGCCGATCTTGATGAAAATATCTACAGCCATGGTCTCTCCGGAAACGCTCGTCGTTTGGCAGTTTTGTCGGGGCGACCTTGCCGCTCTTCGCGGGCAAGGCCGCCCCGACAGGGTTCAGCGCCGTGTCGGTCAGGCACCCTTGGCCGAAGGCAGCTTCGTCACCAGGCGCAGCGACACGGTCAGCCCTTCGAGCTGGTAGTGCGGGCGCAGGTAGAAGCGCGAGTTGTAGTACCCAGGGTTACCTTCGACCTCCTCGACCACCACTTCGGCGGCCGCCAGCGGGTGTTGGGCCTTGGTGGTCTCGGTGGAGTGCGCCGGGTCGCCGTCGACGTAGTTGAGGATCCAGTCCTGCAGCCAGCGCTGCATCTCGTCCTTCTCCTTGAACGAGCCGATCTTGTCGCGGACGATGCACTTGAGGTAGTGGGCGAAACGGCAGGTGGCGAACAGGTACGGCAGGCGCGCGGCCAGGTTGGCGTTGGCGCTGGCGTCCGGGTCGTCGTACTCGGCCGGTTTCTGCAGCGACTGGGCGCCGATGAACGCGGCGAAGTCGGTGTTCTTCTTGTGCAGCAGCGGCATGAAACCGTTCTTGGCCAGTTCCGCCTCGCGACGGTCGGAAATGGCGATCTCGGTCGGGCACTTCATGTCCACGCCACCGTCGTCGGTGGGGAAGGTGTGCGCCGGCAGGCCCTGCACCTCGCCGCCCGACTCCACGCCACGGATGCGCGAGCACCAGCCGTAGTGCTTGAACGAACGGTTGATGTTCACCGCCATGGCGTAGGCGGCGTTGGCCCAGGTGTACTTGCTGCTGTCGGCGCCGTCGGTGTCTTCCTCGAAGGCGAAGGCCTCCACCGGGTCGGTCTTGGCGCCATAGGGCAGGCGGGCGAGGAAGCGCGGCATGGTCAGGCCGATGTAGCGCGCGTCTTCCGATTCGCGCAGCGAACGCCAGCCGGCGTATTCCGGGGTGGTGAAGATCTTGGTCAGGTCGCGCGGGTTGGACAGCTCCTGCCACGAGCCCATGCCCATCACGGTCGGCGAGGCGGCGGAGATGAACGGCGCGTGCATGGCCGCGCAGATTTTCGACATCTCGCCGAGCAGCTCGACGTCGGGCGGCGACTGGTCGAAGTAGTAGTCGCCGACCAGGCAGCCGTACGGCTCGCCGCCGAACTGGCCGTACTCCTCTTCGTAGAGCTTCTTGAACACCGGGCTCTGGTCCCAGGCGGTGCCCTTGAACTTCTTCAGGGTCTTGTGCAGGTCGGTCTTGGACACGTTGAGCACGCGGATCTTCAGCTGCTCGTCGCTCTCGGTGTTGTTGACCAGGTAGTGCAGGCCGCGCCAGGCGCTTTCCAGTTGCTGGAAGTCCGGGTGATGGATGATCTGGTTGACCTGTGCGGTGAGCTTGGCGTCGATCGCCGCGATGATCGACTCGATCGAGCCGATGGCGTCATCGGACACCAGGTTGGTCTGCGCCAGGGCCTGCTCGGCGAGGGTGCGCACGGCGCTTTCGACCGCCTCTTTGGCGCGCTCGGTCTTGGGCTTGAATTCCTGCATGAGCAGGGCGGCGAACTCGCTGGTCTGCTCGGTGGCCGCCGGCTGGGCTTGGGTTTCGCGCAATGGATCGTTCATGGGCGGTCTCCTCAGGCGCTCGGCTCGTTGTCGGCCGGCTTCGGCGCGCTGGCCAAGGCCTGGAGCAGGGCGGGGTCCTTGATGGCTTTCAGGATGATGTCTTCGGCGCCAGTCTTGCCGTCCATGTAGGTCAGCAGGTTGGCCAATTGGGTGCGCGCCTCGAGCAACTGGTTGAGCGCATCGACCTTGCGCGCCACGGCGGCGGGGCTGAAGTCGTCCATGCTCTCGAAGGTGAGGTCCAGGCTCAGGTTGCCGTCGCCGGTCAGTTCGTTGGGTACGTTGAACGCCACCCGGGGCTGCATGGCCTTCAGGCGCGAGTCGAAGTTGTCGACGTCGATCTCCAGGAACTTGCGCTCGGCCACCGCCGGCAGCGGCTCGGCCGGCTTGCCGGCAAGGTCGGCCAGCACGCCCATGACGAAGGGCAACTGGACCTTCTTCTCGGCGCCATACAGCTCGACGTCGTACTCGATTTGCACCCGCGGCGCACGGTTGCGCGCGATGAATTTCTGGGAGCTGTCTTTCGCCACGTTGTTCCTCCTGGTCGCCGGTGCGGCGGCTTCGTTCGTTGCGGGCGTCGGTGATAAGCGGTCCGCGCGGCGTCAGTCGCCTTCGGGGCCGCGCAGGTTCTCGAATTGCGACAGGCCATCGGGGATCAGGTCGCGCACGATGGTCGCGAAATCGGCGTTGACCAGGTTCTTGGCCCGTCGCAGCAGCACCGGCAGCGGGCTCGAGGGCTCGTGGCGGGCGTAGTACTGGAGCAGGCGCTCGAGGCTCTGCACGACGTCCTCGCGGCTGTTCACTTCGCCGGGGCGGGCCGCAGGGCGTGTGGCCTGGGCCGTGGGCAGCGGCGATTCGCCCGGGCTGCCGACCGGCAGTCGTTCGGCGGCGTCGGTCGAGGTGTCGTCGGCCGAGGACGCCGGGCCGTAGTCGGCCAGCACCTGCTGGGCCTGGCGCAGCGGCTGCTTGAGCGCGTCGAGGTCGACGCCGCTGGCCGAGCCGACCTGGTCGCTCACCCGGCGTTCGATGGCCTCGCAGGCCGCGCGAGCCAGGGTCAGGGCCTGGCGGGCCTGTTCCAGCTGTTCGGCGTCGGCATCGCGCAGGGCGGCGGCCAGTTCCTCGACGCTCAGTTGCTCGCTGGCGAAGTGCTGCAGGCCTGCGGCATGCAGGGCGGCGCGCAGCGTCACCGGGCCGAAGGCGCGGGAGCGCACCAGCATGCTGTCACGCAGCAGGGCGAGGTTGGTGTCGCAGGTGAGCCCGGCCAGGGCGTTGATGCGCACGGTCGGGTCGTTGTCGTCGGCGGCGTCGAGCTGCGGATGCAGGTGCAGCCAGTACTCGTCGAGCAGGTCGCGGATCAGTTCGAGGCTGGCCGCCAGGCCAGGCAGACCATGCAGGGCCAGGTTGGCCTGGACCAGGAAGTGGGTGATGCGCAGGTCCTTGCTGCGTTGCAACAGGGCAGTGCAGGACTGTTCGATGTCGCGCCACTGGGGAGGTTCGGCAGGCTGCACGGCATCGCCCATGACCCGCTCCGGACGGCCCTGTGCATCGCGTTCCAGCTGCAGGAAGTCCGGGTCGTATTCCAGGTCGTCGCCGCAGGGAAAGTCTGCGGAAACAGCGGCAAGCAGCAGCGAGGAGTTCACCAGAAATCGATCTCCATATCGGCCCGTGGCATGGGCTTGTATCGGCGCTGGCAACTTTTGTGAGCCAGCGCACAAACTTGTCAAAGAGCATTAAATTGATATCGGAGTGATATCATCTTGGCTCTATTAAAGTTGCGCATTTATGGTTTATTTCCAAAATGCTGTCAAGGTAAGCTACACCTCGGCAAAGAGGGCGGTGATCCGTTTGTCAGGCAGGTTTATCCATTTGTCAGGTGCCATCAATGTGCCTGTTCATTATGATTGAATATATCGACCCTGATTCTATTTAAGGCCTGAAAGCCACGTGATTCAAGGGTTGTGCGCATGATGTGGGGCGAGCTGGGCGGCCCATTCATTTGAGGGTGCGCGCGTTTCATATATATGCAAGGAGGCGTGATGGCACTTTGCCTGACCATAACCAGTTATCACAAGATAACACCGGGACAATGCCCGGAAATGTTGCTTGAAACGGGTGCCATCACCATTGGTCGCGGCGCGGACAATGATTGGGTATTGCCCGATCCGGAGCGACTGGTGTCTTCGTCTCATTGTGTGATCCAGTTCAAAGATGGGCGTTATTATCTGACCGATAACAGCACCAATGGCGTGGAGTTGGTGCATGCCGGTGTACGCCTGCGTCGTGGCAACAGCGAACCGCTGATGGACGGTGAAGTCATCCGCATTGGTGACTATGAAATCCAGGCGCGGATCGATTCGGGGTTTTCCGTCCCCGCCGCCGACCAGCCGAGTGCGCACGGGTTCGAGGCGTTGATGGCCAACCAGGTGGCCGCCTCCGCTCCCCCTGTCGTCCCAGCGCCGGTCGTGGTGCCGCCGGGTGCCTCCAGCCATGACACCCTGCCGGACCTGTTCGACTTCCTCGGCCCCTCCAGCGTGCCGCCCGCCAGCCAGCCGGACCATGTGCCGGCCCAGCAGCATGCCTTCCATCCACCGGAGCCGCTCGCCCCGGCGCCCGCCCCGGCAGCGCCTGCCAGCCCGGGCCTGATCCCTGAAGACTGGGACCTGTTCGGCGGCAGCACGCCGCCGCCTGCGCCCCAGGTCGAGATTGCCCCGGCAACACCCACCGAGCCGCTCGCGCCGCCACCACAATCGCAGCCGCAGCCGCAGCCGCAGCCGCAGCCGCAGCCGCAGCCGCCAGCGCCAGTGCCTACCGCCACGGCGCCCATGGCCGATGGAGCGCTGCTCCAGGCGTTCCTGCGCGGTGCGGGGGTCGAGCACTTGTGCATCGATGGCGGTGATGCCGCAGCGCAGATGGAGGCGATCGGCCGCAGCTACCGGCTGATGGTCGAGGGGCTGATCGACGTGCTGCGCGCGCGCAGCAGCCTCAAGGGTGAGTTCCGCATGCAGCAGACCACCATCGCCCCCGTGCAGAACAACCCACTGAAGTTCGCCCCCAACGCCGACGAAGCCCTGCTGTTGCTGCTGCGCCATGGCAGCCAGGCGTTCATGGCCCCCGACCAGGCGGTGCGTGACAGCTTCGATGACCTGCGTGCCCACCAGCTTGCGGTGATGGCTGGGGTCGAGGCGGCCATCAAGCACCTGCTGACGCGCTTCGAACCGGGCCAGCTGGAGGCTCGCCTGGCACCGCCCGCAGGCCTTGGCAAGTTGTTCGGCGGCTCGCGCCAGGCCCATTGCTGGCAGCAGTTCACCGCGTTGTACAAGCAGATTTCCCAGGAAGCCGAAGACGACTTCCAGGACCTGTTCGGCCGTGAGTTCAGCCGTGCCTACGAGGCCCATAGCGCTCGATTGCAACGCTCCTGAGCCAAGCGCCGGGAAGGAAGAAGACCGATACGTCATGAGGACGAGGATGAATGCAAGAAGACTGATCGCCGCCCTGGTTGCCCTGCTGCTCAGTGGCTGTGGCGGGCAGGGCGGAGTCGAACCCTCGGCCGGCCAAGCGCCAGGCGTCACCCTGTATTTCAGTGCCGCTGCCGGGCTCAACCCTGGCGCCAGCGGCAGCCCGGCACCCGTGCGGGTGCGCATCTACGAGCTGAAGAACAGCGCCACCTTCGCCCGGGCCGACTACTTCGCCCTGGCCGAGCGCGCCCAGGCCACCCTTGGCGCCGACCTGCTCGACCAGGACGAAGTGCTGCTGCACCCCGGCGAGCAACTGCGCATCGAGCGCCCATTGGACCCGGCCACGCGCCAGGTCGGCCTGGTGGTCGGCTACCGCGAAATCGACCAGGCCCAATGGCGCAGCGTGCTGCCGGTGCCACCGCGCGACTACCAGATCAGCCTCGATGTGCGCGCCGTGCGCAGCGCCGTGGCCACCCCGCAACCTGAACCTGTGCGCTAGGCAATCGGAGAACCCATGTCCTGGAACAATCGAGTGGTCTGGTCGGAAGGCATGTTCATCACGACCCAGCACTTCCAGCAGCACGACCGTTACCTGGAGAACCTCATCGATGCCCGCAGCCGGCCGTTGTCTGCCGCTGCCTGGGGTTTCTCCGAGCTGCTGATCGACCAGGGCCTGCTGGCCCAGGGCAAGCTGGCGATCCTCAGCGCCCGTGGCCTGCTGCCCGATGGCACGCCGTTCGACATCCCCCGTGACGACCTGCCGCCACCGCCGCTGGAGATCCCCGACGACCTGCGCGACGGCGTGATCCACCTCGGCCTGCCGCTCAAGCGCGCCGGCGCGCGTGACACGGTCGACGACGGCCAGGCCCTGGACGGGGCGCGTTATGTCAGCCGGGTGAGCGAAGTGCGCGACGACAACGCGCCGTTCGAGAACCGTGCGCCGCTGGCCCTGGGCAGCCGCGCCCTGCGCCTGTTGCACAGCGAGGATGGCCTGGGCGAGTACGCCGCGCTGGGCGTGGTGCGCATCCGCGAGAAACGCGCCGACCGCGCCCTGGTGCTCGACGACAGCTACATCCCGCCGCTGCTCGACGTGAGCGCCAACGACCTGCTGTCGGGCTTTCGCAGCGAGCTGCTGGGCCTGCTGCACCAGCGCGGCGAGGCGCTGGCCGGGCGGGTGGTGGCCTCGGCCAACGGCGGAGCCTCGGAAATCGCCGACTTCATGCTGCTGCAACTGGTCAACCGCGCCCAGCCGCTGTTCGAGCACCTCAACCAGCTCAGCCCGTTGCACCCCGAGCGGCTGTACAGCGAACTGCTCGCCCTGGCCGGCGAGTTCTCCACGTTCTGCAGCGAAGGCCGCCGCCCGGCCAGCTACCCGGTATACCAGCACGACGACCTGGCGGCGACCTTCGCCCCGGTGATGGCGGCGCTGCGCGAAGCCCTGTCGATGCTGATCGACAGCAAGGCGGTGGCGATCCCGATCGTCGAGAAGGCCTATGGCATCCACGTGGCCATGCTCGCCGACCGCAGCCTGCTGGACAGCGCCAGCTTCGTCCTCGTGGTGCGCGCCGACGTGCCCAGCGAAACCCTGCGCAGCCGTTTCGGCCAGCAGAGCAAGATCGGCTCGGTGGAGCACATCCGCGACCTGGTCAACCTGCAGTTGCCGGGCATCGGCCTGTTGCCGCTGCCGGTGGCGCCACGGCAGATCCCGTTCCATGCCGGCTCGACCTACTTCGAGCTCGACCGTGGCAGCGAACACTGGAAGCAGTTGCAGCACTCCGGGGGCTTCGCCTTCTACGTCGCCGGCGAGTTCCCTGGCCTGAACCTGGCCTTCTGGGCCATTCGAGGATAAACCGCGATGCAGCCCGACGATCCGCAGGCCAACGACCGTACCCAGTTCATGCCGCGCCCTGGCGGGCGCGGCCCGCAGCCGGCCGCACCGGCCGCGGCGGCGCCGCTGAACGTGCCCGCCGAGCCACTGGCGCCGGGCCAGGCCGAGGGCCTCAATCCCCTGGAGCAGGCCGCTGGCCCGCTGCTGGCGCTGCTCACCCGTCTGCGCAACACCATCGCCCACCCCGCGCCGGCCAGCCTGCGCGCGCAACTGCTGGCCTACCTGCGCCAGTTCGAAGAGCGCGCCGAGGCCGCCGGGGTGCCGCGCAACGAGGTGCTGCTGGCGCGCTACGCCCTGTGCACGGCGCTCGACGAGGCGGTGCTCAGCACGCCCTGGGGCAGCGGTAGCGACTGGGGCAAGCAGAGCCTGCTGATCACCGTGCACAACGAGGCCTGGGGTGGCGAGAAGGTGTTCCAACTGCTCGAACACTGCCTGCAAAGCCCGCGCGAGCGGCTCAACCTGCTGGAGCTGCTGTACCTGTGCACGAGCCTGGGCTTCGAAGGCCGCTACCGGGTCATGAACGGTGGTCGCGCCCAGCTCGAGGCCCTGCGCGAGCGCACCGCGGCGGCCATTCGGGGGGCCCGTGGCGAGATCGAGCGCGAGCTGTCGCCGCACTGGCGTGGGGTCAGCGTGGCGCGTGACCGGTTGGCCCAGTTCGTGCCGCCCTGGGTCGGCCTGGCGGTGGCCCTGGCGCTGTTGCTGCTGGTGCTGTTCGGCCTGCGCCTGAAGCTGGCCGCTGACGCCGAACCGGTGTTCCGGGGTATCCACGCCCTGGGCGAGATCCCGGTGCAGGCCATGGACCGCCCGGTGGTGCAGCCCAAGCCGGTGGAACGCCCGCGCCTGGCCGGCCTGCTGGCCGAGGATATCCGGGCCGGGCGGGTCGCGGTGGAAGATGCGGTGGACCGTTCGGTGGTGACCATCCGGGGGGATGAATTGTTCGCCTCCGCCAGCGCCAGCATCAAGGGCGACTTCCAGCCGTTGATGCTGCGCATCGCCGAGGCCATCGCCAAGGTCAAGGGCAACGTGCGCGTGACCGGCCACAGCGACAACCGGCCGATCGCCACGATCCGCTTCCCATCCAACTGGGCGTTGTCCCAGGCCCGTGCCGAGGAGGTGCGCCAGCTCCTCGCCGCGCGCACCGGCCAACCCGGGCGCTTCAGCGCCCAGGGCCTGAGCGACACCGAGCCGCTGGCCTCCAACGACACCGCGCAGGGCCGGGCGAAGAATCGCCGGGTAGAGATCACCGTTCTGGCGGAGGGCGTCGAGTGAAGGCGTTTTTCAGTTTTGTCATTCGCTGGGTGATCCCGGTACTGGGCCTGCTGGCCCTGAGCCTGATCATCTGGTTCGTCGGCCCGCTGCTCGACTGGCTGGTGCCGGCCGCACCGCGCTGGGCGCTGATCGTCCTGCTGTTCGCGGTGTGGATCGCCTACCGTGTCTGGCGCATCGTCCAGGCCCGTCGCCAGGCGGCCAAGGTGATGGAAAGCCTGGCCGCCGAGACCGCCCCAGACCCGGCCAGCGTAGCCACCGCCGAGGAGCTGGCGACCCTGCGCCAGCGCATGGACGAGGCCCTGGCCCTGCTGAAGAAAGCGCGCCTGGGCGGCGACGAGCGGCGCAACCTGTACGAGCTGCCGTGGTACGTGATCATCGGCCCGCCCGGCTCGGGCAAGACCACCGCGCTGGTCAACTCCGGCCTGCACTTCCCCCTGGCGGCGCAGATGGGCGCCGGGGCGATCCGGGGCGTAGGCGGCACGCGCAACTGCGACTGGTGGTTCACCGATCAGGCTGTGCTGCTCGACACCGCCGGGCGCTACACCACCCAGGACAGCCATGCCCAGGTGGACAAGGCGGCCTGGCTGGGCTTTCTCGACCTGCTCAAGAGCCAGCGCTCGCGTCGGCCGATCGATGGCGCGTTCATCGCCATCAGCCTGTCCGACCTGCTGCTGTGCAGCGATGCCGAGCGCGCCGCCCACGCCGTGGCGATCCGCACGCGCATCCAGGAGCTGTACACCCAGTTGGGCGTGCGCTTCCCGATCTACCTGATGCTGACCAAGCTCGACCTGCTGCCGGGCTTCATGGAGTTCTTCGACAACCTGGGCAAGGAAGAACGTGCCCAGGTCTGGGGCATGACCTTCCCCCTGGACGACGGCCAGCAAGGCGATGGCCCGCTGGCCCAGTTCAGCGGCGAGTTCGCCTTGCTCGAGCAGCGTCTCAACCAGCGCCTGGTCGAGCGCCTGCAACAGGAGCGCGATCCAGCCCGGCGTGACCTGGTGTACGGTTTCGTCCAGCAGTTCGCCGCCCTGCGCGGCAACCTGCAGGTGTTCCTCGACGGCGTCTTCAAGCCCAATGCCTTCGAAGAGCGCGCGCTGCTGCGCGGGGTGTACTTCACCAGCGGAACCCAGGAAGGCAGCCCGATCGACCGGCTGATCGGCAGCATGGCCCAGAGCATGGGCCTGGACCGTGCGCAGTTGGCGCGCCAGAGCGGCACCGGGCGCAGCTATTTCATCGAGCGGCTGTTCACCGCCGTGGCGTTCGCCGAGCGCGGCCTGGTCGGCTGCGACCCCAAGGTCGAGCGGCGGCGCAAGTGGATCGCCCGTGGCGCCCTGGCCCTGAGCGTGGCCCTGGTACTGGTGGTCGGCACCCTGTGGACCCTGAGCTACCGGGCCAACCAGGCCTACATCGCCGAGGTGGACAACCGCCTCAAGCCCCTGGGCCGCAGCGTCCAGGAACTGAGCCCGGCCCAGCGCGAGGTCATCGAGGTGCTGCCGCTGCTCAACGCCGTGCGCCGCCTGGCCGACGACCCGCCGGCCTGGGCCGAGGGCCTGGGGCTGTACCAGGGCGACATGCTCGAAGGCGAGTCGGCCAGCGTCTACCGCAAGCTGCTGATCGCCATCTTCGCCCCGCGCCTGGTCACCCGCATCGAGGAGCAGCTGTATGCCGGCGGCCCCTCCGACTACCTCTACGAGGGCCTGAAGGCCTACCTGATGCTGGCCGACGGCGAACACTACGACGCCGAGTTCATCAAGGCCTGGATCAGCCTCGACTGGGAGCGCAACCTGCCCCGCGACTTGGCGCCCGACCAGCGCCAGGCCCTCGACCAGCACCTGCAGGCGCTGTTCGAGCGGCGCCCGCCCAATGCCCGGCTGGACCAGCGCCTGATCGACGACACGCGCCGCCAGTTGCAACAGCTGCCGGTAGCCCAGCGCGTCTACGACCGGGTCAAGCGCCAGAAGCTACCGTCCGGGGTCGTCGATTTTCGCATCAGCGAGGCCGCCGGGCGCGACGCTGCGCTGGTGTTCCGGCGCAAGAGCGGCAAGCCGCTGGACGAACCGCTCCCAGGGCTGTTCACCGTCGAGGGTTACCGCAAGGCCTTCCTCGCCGCCAGCCTGGCCCACAGCACGACCCTGGCCGAGGAACGCTGGGTGCTTGGCCGCGAAGTGGGTGAGGCGGGCGATGCCAAGCGCCTGGCCGATGACGTGCGCCAGCTGTTCTACCAGGACTACATCCGCCACTGGGATGCCCTGCTGGCGGACCTGGACTTCGTGCCCATCACCAGCGTCGGCCAGGCTGCCGACGTGCTGCGCGTGCTGTCTGGCCCCACTTCGCCCTTGAAGAAACTGCTCCAGGCGGTGGCCAGGGAAACCGACCTGCAACAACCGGCCACCCTCGACCAGGCCCAGGCCAAGGTCGAGCAGGCCGGGGTCGACCAGCTACGCCAGCGCCTCGGCGGCCTGCTCGGCGATACGCCGGTGCCCGGCGAGCGCCAGGCAACGCGCGAGGTCGACCCGGTGACCGCGCACTTCGCCGAACTGGCGGCCCTGGCCGACGGCGGCGAGGGCGAGCCCGCCGCGCTCGACGGCCTGCTCAGCGACCTCAACGCCTTGTACGTGCAGGTCAGCGCCATGGTCGGCGCCAGCGGCGAGGCCCTGCTGGGCGAGGCCAAGAACCAGGTCCAGGCTGCCTCCCATCGTGTGTCCCTGGGCGCGGCGCGCCAGCCGAAGGTGGTCCAGGAACTGGTCGGCTCGGTGGTCGGCTCGACCAACGCGATCGTCATGGGCGGGGTGCGCAACCAGCTCAACGCGGCCTGGACCAGCGAGGTGGTGAGCGTCTATCGCCAGTCGTTGAGTGGCCGCTACCCGCTGTCAGCCGGCAGCCCACGCGACGCGACCCTGGAAGACTTCGGCCAGTTCTTCGGCGTCGGCGGGGTGATGGACAACTACTTCCAGAAGTACCTGCAACCCTACGTCAACACCGCCACCTCGCCGTGGAGCTGGCAGCCGGGCGCGGCGCAGAAGCTTGGCATCAGCTCGAACGTGCTGCACACCTTCCAGCGTGCCGCGGCGATCCGCGACGCCTTCTTCCGCAGCGGCGGCGGGCTGCGCCCTGGGGTGCGCTTCGAACTCAAACCGGTAGCCATGGATGCCTCGATCACCCAGTTCTTGCTCGACCTCGACGGCCAGCAGGTCAGCTACGACCACGGCCCGAGCCGCCCGGTGGCGCTGCAGTGGCCCAACCCCAACAGCATCGGCGTGGTGCGCCTGTCGATCTCGCCGCCATTGGCCAATGGCCGCTCCGGGATGACCCTGGAAGGGCCTTGGGCCTGGTTCCGCCTGCTCGACCAGTCCGACCTGGTGGCGGGCGGCTCGCCGGAGCGCTTCAACCTGCGCCTGCGCGTGGAAGGGGCCAGCGTGTCCTACGAGCTGCGTGCCAGCAGTGCCTTCAACCCGTTCCGCAGCCGTGTGCTCAGCGGTTTCAGCCTGCCGGAGCGCCTGTGAACGACGTGGGGTTCTACGGAAAGCTGGCCTGCCGTGGCGACTTCGTCAGCCGTGGCCTGCCGACGAGTTTCATCCAGCCTTGGGACCAGTGGCTGGCCGCCGGGATCCAGGCCAGCCAGCGCCAGCTCGGCGAGCAGTGGTTGCAGGCCTACCTGGTCAGCCCCCTGTGGCGCTTTGCGCTGGCGCCGGGGGTGTGCGGGCCCCAGGCCGTGGTCGGCGTGCTGATGCCGAGCATCGACCGGGTGGGCCGGTACTTCCCGCTGACCGTGGCGCAGGTGCTGGAGCCAGGGCAACGGCTCGCCGCGGCCGTGGGCGGGGGCGAGGCGTGGTTCGAGGAGGTCGAGGCCACGTTGCTGGCCACGCTCGAGCCCGATGCCGATTTCGACGCCTTCGCGGCGGCCTTGCAGCCCTTTCGCGACACCCGGCCGCTGCCCCAGGCGATGCCTGCGCGGCTGACGGTGGGGGGGCTGCAACGGCTGGACGCGACCACGCCCGAAGGCCGCGCCCTGGCCCTGGCCGAGTGCGCCTGCGAGGGCATGAGCCTGTGGTGGGGCAGGGGCTCGGAGCGTATCGCTCCTGGCTTGATGCGCTGTGCCGGCTTGCCGCGCAGCGAGGATTTCGCCGGGTTTCTCCTGGGTAGCGAGGCAGATTTCGGATGACCGCCATGCATTACACCGCGGCCAGTTACAGCCATACCGGCATGGTGCGCCGGATCAACGAAGACGCCTGCCTGGAGCTCACCGCCGATGGCCTGTGGGCGGTGGCCGACGGCATGGGCGGTCATGCCGCTGGCGACTACGTCAGCAGCCTGACCGTCGACAGCCTGCGCCGCCTGCCGCCGTGCCAGGGCCTGGAAGAGTGCGCCCAGGCGGTGCGTGACAGCCTCGCCCGGGTCAACCGTGCGGTGCGCGACGAAACCGTCCGCCGTGGAGTGGCGATGATGGGCAGCACCGTGGTGGTGCTGGCCGTGCGCGGCGACCAGGGCATCGGCCTGTGGGCCGGCGACAGCCGCCTGTACCGCCTGCGCGATGGCCGCATCGAGCGCCTGTCCCACGATCACAGCTACGTCCAGGAACTGCAGGACAGCGGCCTGCTCAACGAGGCCGAGGCCCGTGTGCACCCGCGCGGCAACATCGTCACCCGTGCCATCGGTGTCGAGGATCGGCTGGAGTTGCAGGCGGTCGCGCTGCAGGTGCTGCCCGGCGACACCTACCTGTTGTGCAGCGATGGCCTGACCAAGACCGCCGAGGACCACGAGATCGGCGACGTGCTCGGCCACGCCGACCCCTACCAGGTGGTGCGCGGCCTGGTGCACCTGGGGTTGACCCGTGGCGCTCCCGACAACATCACCGCCGTGGTCGTCAAGGCCGGCTGAAGAACTCCACCATGGACATGCAGATTCCCGGATTCGACATCGACAGCGAGATTGGCCAGGGCGCCATGGCCAGCGTGTACCTGGCCACCCAGCGCTCGCTGGAGCGCAAGGTGGCGCTCAAGATCATGGCGGCGAGCCTGGCCGCCGACCCGACCTTCTGCGAGCGCTTCCTGCGCGAAGGGCGGACCCTGGCACGGCTGTCGCACCCACACATCGCCACCATCCATGACATCGGCAATGTCGGCGAGCTGTACTACATGGCCATGGAGTACCTGCCCAATGGCACGCTCAAGGAGCGCATCGCCGCTGGGCTGGAGCCTCGCCAGGGGCTGCTGTACGTGCGCCAGATCGCCCAGGCGCTGGGCTATGCCCACGCCCAGGGGCTGGTGCACCGCGACGTCAAGCCCGCCAACATCCTGTTCCGCGCCGACGGTACCGCGGTGCTGTCGGACTTCGGCATCGCCAAGTCGCTGGACGACCGCACCCAGTTCACCCAGGCGGGCTTCGCCGTGGGTACGCCCAGCTACATGAGCCCGGAGCAGGCCCGTGGGCTGGAGATCGACGGCCGTGCCGACCTCTATGCCCTGGGCGTGGTGCTCTACGAGATCCTCGTCGGCAAGCTGCCGTACAGCGGCAACGATGCCCTGTCCACGGCCCTGGCCCACCTCACCGAGCCGTTGCCGGAGTTGCCCATCGAGCATGGCCGCTACCAGGACATCCTGCGCGGGCTGCTGGCCAAGGACCCCAACGAACGCTTCGCCGATGCCGCCGCGTTTCTCGCGGCCCTCGACCGCCTGCCGGCCGAGGACAGCGAAGCCACGCAGGTCCGGCCGCTGCCGGTGAGCACGCCGGTGGCCCCGACGCCATCGGACCTGGGCGGCCTGACGCCGGTTTCCATCGAGATCCCCCAGGTGCCACCGACCGCCGAACCGGCCAGGCGCCCGGCGGCCGAGGCACCGCCCGCGCCCGTACCTGCCAGGAAGAAACCCGCCATGGCGTTGCTGGCCGTGGCGGTCGCCGCCGCGCTCGGCCTTGCAGGTGTCGGCTACTGGTGGCTGGGCAGCGGCGATACGCCGGCACCCGACGCGCCGCTGGCACAGGCCACCACACCGCCCTCGCCGCAGGCGCCCGAGCAGGGTAGCGCCACGCCCGTCGCGGCTGTGGATGACCAGCGCCCGCTGCTGATGCCAGGCAAGAAGACGCTGTTCCAGCGGGTGCTGAGCCAGCCCGGCGCGCGCTTGGCCAGCGAGCCTGGGGCCGAGCCCGGCGACAGCCTGCCGGCGTTCAGCGTGCTCTACGTCTACCAGCGCAAGGACGTCGACGGCAAACCCTGGGTGCAGGTCGGCGCCTCCAGCGATGGCCAGCGCGACGGCTGGCTGCCCGCCGGGCAGACCAGCGACTGGAAGCAGAGCCTGGTGCTCAAGTTCACCGAACGCTCCGGCCGTTCGCCGGTGATGTTCCTGCGCCAGGCCGATGACGTGCAGCGCCTGCTCGACGATACCGGCATGGCCCGCGATACCCTGCTCAAGGCGCAGGGCCAGCCGGACCAGGTGCCCCAGGTGATGGCCCTGGAACCAACCGCCAGCGCGGTGCCCCAGGAGCAGTTCTACCTGATGCCGATCTTCGACTTCCGTGAAAGCTTCGATGCCGAAGGCCAGCCGGTGCAACTGCTCAACATCGCCTCCATCGACCCAGGCGCCAGTGCCCGCGACAGCGCGGCCACGGCCGCAGGCGTCGCGGCGGGCGACGACAAGGCGTTTCGCACGGCCATCGTCCTGGTGGTGGACACCTCGGTCTCCATGCAGCCCTACATCGACCGGGTCCGCCAGGTCGTCAGCGAACTGCAGCAGCAACTGGCGGCACGCGGCGAGCTGGACAACGTCAGCTTCGGCCTGGTGGGCTTTCGCAACAGCACCCAGCGCACGCCCGGCCTGGAGTACCTGAGCAAGACCCTGGTGAACCTCGACGAGGGCCGCGACCCGGCGCGCTTCCTGCGGGCGGCGTCGCAGGTCAAGGCCACCCAGGTTTCCAGCCATTCGTTCAACGAAGATGCCTTCGCCGGCATCCTGCAGGCGGTCGAGGGCCTGGACTGGTCCGGTTACGGCGGGCGCATCATCCTGCTGGTCAGCGACGCGGGCGCCTTGCGCAAGAACGACCCGTTCAGCAGCACCCAGATGAACGAGGCCGAGGTGCGCCAGGCCGCCCTGAGCAAGCAGATCAAGATCTACGCCCTGCACCTGCGCACCCCGGCCGGGCAAAAGAACCATGCCTCGGCCGAACAGCAGTACCGTGTGCTCAGCGCCGACAGCAACCCGCAGATCGGCGACCTCTACGTCTCGGTGCCGGGTGGCGAGGTGTCGGTGTTCGGCGAGCGGGTGCGGGAGATCGGCTCGACCTTCGCCGAGCTGGTCCACCAGGTGCGCAACAAGCAGCCACAACCGGTGCCGCTGCTGACCTCGGCGTCGAGCCTGGCGGCCAAGTCCCAGGCCATCGGCTACGCCATGCACATGGACTTCCTCGGCCGCCAGGGCGCCAGCCAGGCGCCGCGCCTGGTCAGCGCCTGGACCGCCGACCGCGACCTGACCAACCCGGCGCTGCCGACCCTGCAGGTGTGTGTGATGCTGACCAAGCTGCAGCTCAACGACCTGCAGCAGTCGCTCAAGCTGATCGTCGATGCCGCGCGCAAGACCCGCTCGTCCCCCGGCGACTTCTTCAACGAGATCGCCAGCGCCAGCGCCTACATGAGCCGCGACCCGGGCGAGCTGCGCAAGGGCGCCAACCTGGCCCAGAGCGGTGTGCTCGGCGAGTACCTGGAGGGCCTGCCGTACCGCAGCAAGTCGCTGAGCATGACCCAGGACCTGTGGTTGTCGCTCTCGGTGGCTGAGCAGGAGGACTTCATCGACGAGCTGGAGTCGAAGATCCGCCTGTACGAAACCTTCCACAACGACATGGCCAACTGGGTGCGCTTCGGCAATGCCGAGCCGGGTGATGCCTTGTACCGTGTCCCGCTGTCGACCTTGCCGTGATGATCCGCTTGCAGGGGGTGCGCAAGACGCGCGGGCAGGGTGCCCAGCGCTACAGCCTGGAGATCGACCGGCTGCGGCTGGCCGCGGGTGAGCGCGTGGCCCTGGTCGGCCCCAGCGGCTGCGGCAAGAGCACCTTGCTGGACCTACTGGCATTGGTGCTGGCGCCCGATGCCGCCGAGGGCTTCAGCCTGGGGCTCGACGGCATCGAGCAGGACATCGCCGGGCTCTGGCGCCAGCGCCGGCTCGATCGCCTGGCCGCGCTGCGCAGCCGTCACCTGGGCTATGTGTTGCAGGCCGGTGGGCTGCTGGGCTTTCTCGACGTGCGCGGCAATATTCGCCTGCCGCGCCAGTTGCTCGGGTTGAGCGACGACGGCAGCGTCGAGCGCCTGGCCGAGGCGCTCGACGTGCACGACCAACTGGACAAGCGCCCGGCCGCGCTGTCCCTGGGCCAGCGCCAGCGGGTCAGTTGTGCCCGCGCCCTGGCGCACGGCCCGGCGCTGCTGTTGGCCGACGAGCCCACCGCGGCCCTCGACCCGGTCAATGCCGGGCGGGTCATGGACCTGCTGTTGCAGCAGGCCCAGGCACATCGGGTGACCTGCGTGGTCGCCACCCACGACGAGGCCCTGGCGCGCAGCGCGGGCCTGTCGGTGCTGCGCATGGCGTGCCGGCGCGATGCCGACGGCGGCGTCACCGCGACCCTGGAGAGGGCAGCCTGATGCGCCCGCTGCTGATCGCCGGCCTGGCCTGGCAGGACTACCGCAACGACGGGCGCTTGTCGGCCTGCAGCGTGTTGGCGCTGGTGGCGGTGATCGCGCCGTTGCTGGTGCTGTTCGGCCTCAAGTTCGGCCTGGTCGGCAGCCTCACCGAGCGCTTGCAGCGCGACCCGGGCGTGCGCGAAATCATCCCCCTGGGCGGCGGGCGCTTCGATGCCGCCTTCGTCGCTGCGCTGGGCGCCCGTCCGGACGTGGCCTTCGCTATCCCGCGTACCCGGCAGATCGCCGCCACCGCCGAGCTGCTGCTGCCGGCCAGTGGGCGCGGAGTGACGGTGGAGATGCTGCCCACCGCCGCTGGCGATCCGTTGCTGCACGGTGTGCCGCTGCCGGGCGACTTGCAGGAGGTGGTGCTCAGTTTCACCGCGGCGGAAAAGCTCGGCGCCAAGGCCGGCGATGAGCTGCAGGCCAGCATCGGCCGCCAGCAGGCTGGCCAGGTGCAATGGCGCCAGGCGCGCCTGCGGGTGCTCGCGGTGTTGCCACTGGCGGCATTCGAGCGCGATGCCCTGTTCGCCCCCCTGGCGCTGCTGGAGGCCGCCGAAGACTATCGCGACGGGCGTGCCGTGCCGGCCCTTGGCTGGCCGGGCGAGGCCCAGGCCGACCCCGCGCAGCGGGTCTACCCGGCGTTTCGCCTGTATGCCCGTGGGCTCGCCGACGTGGAGCCGCTGCGCCGTTATTTCGCCGAGCGCAAGGTGCTGGTCTCGACCCAGGCGGCGCGGATCGCCCAGGTGCAGTCGTTGAGCCGCAACCTCGACCTGGTGTTCTGGATCATCGCCGCCCTGGCCGTGAGCGGCGCGGCTGCCGCCATCGCCGCGGGCGCGGTGGCGGCGGTGGAGCGCAAGCAGCGCGAGCTGGCAGTGCTGCGCCTGCTGGGCTTGGGCACCGCCGCGTTGCTGCTGTTCGTGGTGCTCCAGGCACTCTACAGCGGCGTGCTGGCCGCGGCCCTGGCCGCCGTGCTGTACCTGTTGGCCGAACACGGCCTGAACCGGCTTTTCATGCAGGTGCCCGGCGAGTACGCCAGCCACCTGTTGCCCCTGCACTATCTCGTCGCGCTGCTCGCCGTCCTGCTGGCCAGTGCTGCCGCGGCCGCCCTGGGCGGCTGGCGGGTGGCGCGGATCGACACCTGCGAAGGAATCCGTGATGTCTGAACGTCGCCTGAAGGCCGCCGCCCTGGTCATCGCCGCCCTGAGCCTGGTCGCCTGCGTCCAGGCCGACGACGATGACAAGCCCAAGGCCCAACCTGGGAACGAGGCCCAGCCTGGAAACAAGGTCGAAGCCACTGCCAGCGCCAAGCTGGACAACCCCAAGCCGCTGGCCGATGACGTCAGCCTGCCCTTGCCCTGTGGCGGCGAGATGGTGTTCCGCCACGTCTATGTGCTGGCCCAGGGCAGCCTGGACGACCGTGAGGTGAGCCTCGGCTACCCCTTCAGCGAGGGCGAGGCGGGCTACAAGCAGTCGTTCATCTCCGGCTACCGCCGCGACTTCATCAACGGCCAGTTCAGCCTGCAGGACCTGGCGCCGCAGTGGCGCGAGCAGGTCGGCCCGAGCCTGCCCAAGGTCGAGGCCGGCAGCCCGCTCAAGCCCATGATGTACTTCATCGGCAAGTACGAAGTCACCGCCCGGCAGTATGCCCAGGTCATGTCCCAGGCCCAGTCCCTGGCCAGCGGCGAGGCGCCACCGGCCTGCGAACCGGTCACCGAGGCGGCCGGGCGCTTGCCCAAGGTCAAGCTGTCGCGCTTCGAGGCCGAGCGCTTCGCGGCGGTGTACAGCGCCTGGCTGATGAAGCATCACCGCGACCTGCTGCCGATCAGCGGCCGTGGCAGCAAGCCCGAGGATGGCGGTATCGGCTTCGTGCGCCTGCCCACCGAAGTGGAGTGGGAGTTCGCCGCCCGTGGCGGTTCGGTGGTCAGCCGCCAGGCGCTGGAAGGTCGGCTGTTCCCGCGCAAGGTCGAGGGCAGCGACAGCGAAGGGCCGCTGGCCGACTGGGCGGTGTTCAACCAGGTGGCCGGTGGCACCGGCCAGGCTGCGCGGTTGATGCCGATCGGCACCCGGCAGCCGAACCCGCTGGGGCTGTTCGATGTGATCGGCAACGCCGCGGAGATGGTCCAGGAGTCGTTCCAGTTGGTGCATGCCGGCCGGCGCCAGGGGGCCTATGGCGGCTTCGTGGTCAAGGGCGGCAACTACCTGGAAGGCGAGGGCACGCTGTTCACCGGCATGCGCCGCGAATACCCGCTGTTCGGCGCCGACGGCACCGAGCAGCGTAACGAGACCACCGGTTTTCGGGTGGCCATCGGTGCCCTGTCGGCGCCGCGCTCACGCTACCAGGAGCTGTTCGAGCAATGGCAGAAGGAGGGCCGCCTGGCCAGCCTGACCGACGCCATCGACGATGCCCAGGACCCGACCAAGCGCCTGGACGGCATCATCGCCAGCACCGCCGACCCACGCCTGCAGGCCGAGCTTGGGCTGGTCAACGAGGAGCTCAAGCGCAACGTCTCGCTGATCGCCCAGCAACGCGAGGAAGCCGCCGGCAACCTGATCCAGTCCGCCGCCCTGGTGGCCGAGACCATCAACAACTACAACATCCGCCTGACCAACCTGCAGAACAGCCAGCGGCAGGCCGAGGCCTCGGGCGACCCGACCAGCGCCCGCATGTTCGCCGCCGCCATCGCCAATGGCCGCAACGCGCTGGACGGCGCCGTGGCGATCTACATCGACAACCTGGCCAGCGGCACGCGCTACACCGATGCGGTGATCCAGGCGCAGTTCCAGCGGGTCAAGGAAGAACTCAACCGCAAGCCGGTCCTGGGCAGGAGCCTGGTGACCCGTGCGACCCTGTTCGTCCGCCATGTCGGGGAGTACCGCCAGAACCGGCGGGCCGACCCGGCGACGATCCTCAAGGAGCTGCTCGCCTCGGCCACCCCGAGGCCCTGAACGACTCGACCGAGAAAGGAATCCCGGCCGGCATGACGCTGGTCGGCCCCGTACAACCCAAGAGAGAACCTGACCATGCTTTTCACACGCAAGCCCCTGATCAACGCTTCCCAGGCCCGTACCGCACTGCTGCTGGCGGCGGGTTTCAGCAGCGTACTGCTGACCGGTTGCGCCGGCTCGCCGGTGTCCAGGATCGGTGCGACCACCAAGGTCGAGTACTACCCCAACTGCTACGAGCCGGTGCAGCACCTGCGCTCCACCGACTCCGACATGACCCGCTCGGTGGCCACCGGTGCGCTGCTCGGCGCCGTGGGCGGTGCCCTGACCGGCGCTTTGGTGGACAACGACAACCGTGGCCGCAATGCTGCCATCGGCGCGGCCGGCGGTGCCCTGGTCGGCGGTGCGGCGGGCTACTACACCGAACGCCAGAAGCAGATCAGCGATGACAAGCAGCGCATCGCCTCCTATGCCACCGACATCGACAAGAGCGCGGCGGACATGGACCGCACCACCGCCTATGCCAAGGCTTCGCAGAGCTGCTACCAGCGCGAGTTCGCCAACCTGATGGACGGGCGCAAGGCCAAGCGCATCGACGACACCGAGGGCCGCAAGCGCCTGGCCGAGATCGTCTCTGGCCTGCAGGAGTCGAACAACCTGATCACGGCGGTCAGCGGCCGTCTCGGCGAGAACCTGGACAACTACACCCAGGCCTACGAGCAAGACCTCAAGCAGGTCGGCGTGCAGCGTTCGGACGTCACCGTGGTGGCCCAGGCCGAGACCGCGAAGAAAACCACGCCCAAGAAGCTGCCGGCGGTGCCGAAGGAGGCCGTGGCCACCGAGAAGACCTTGCAGAACGCCACCAGCAAGAAGACCGAGGCCCAGCAGGTGGCCAAGGCCGGCCAGGACCAGGTCAACCGTATGTGCAACAGCCCGGACATGGGCGACTGGGCACCGGTGCCTTGCCCGAACGTGTGAGCCTGAAACCAGGGGCGCGCTGCGCCCCTATCGCGGCACCGAGAGTTGAGGGAATCGACCTGTGACAGATCTTCTGGTCAACCAATTGGGCAACACCTCGCAGTTCATGGCGCGCCAGCGCATCCAGAGCCGCATCAACCTGCCGCAGATGTTCGCCGCCATCGATGCCGACCCGCGCATCGTTGGCGCCGGGGTGGTGTACATCGACGCCAACTACAACGTCATCACCCTGCGCGAATTCCAGCCGATCTGCAGCATCAAGCCCAAGCGCGTGATCCTGCGCGAGATCAACAAGTACCAGACACCGGCCCAGTACACCGAGCAGTTGCAGAACAACCCCCGCGAATCGCGGGTGATCAAGGAGGCGGTCAATACCACCTTGTCCTGCGCCGGTGCGGTGCTGGGGTGGTTCGTGGTGTTCAGCGGCACCATCGCCGCGCCGTTTTCCGGCGGTACCAGCCTGGTACTGACCTACATCGGCGGGGCTGCAGCCACCGCCAGCAGTATCCAGTGCGGCATCGGCGTGATGCGCACGGTGCGTGAAACCACCAATCCGGCGGCCAACGACGCCCTGGACGAGAACGAGTGGTACCAGGCCGCGTCCAGGGTGCTCGACGGTGTCTCGCTGCTGGGCGTTGGCGCCTCGGGCCTGACCACGCTCAAGTACCTGCAGGTGCACAAGGCCGCCACCGGGCGCAGTTGGCTGGAGCTGAGCAAGACCCTTTCCCGCCAGCAGCGCAAGGCACTGACCACCGAGCTCTTGTCGATCAAGCACCCGGCGTTGACCGCCAAGCAGCTCAAGCTCGAGCAGGCGGCCGGGACCCTGGCCAAGCGCTACACGCCGACCCAGATCAGCCATGCCACCCAGACGTTGCTGCGCGACTCCCTGGGCGCCACCTTTGGCCTGGCGGGCAGTGCCACGGTGCAGAGCATTGCCGTTGGGCTTTATGAGGAAATCGAGTGATGGCCGCTGGCAGTGATTTCGGTGCCTTCATGGCGCGCTACTTCCCCACGTTCCTGCTGGGGTTCTTCGCATCGCTGCTGTCGGTGGCGTTGGCGGTGACCTTGTGGGTGGACAGCCACTGGCGCGACCATCCGGACAATGCGTCGTACAGCGTATTGCTCAGCGGTGGCCTGGTGCTGGTGCTGTGCCTGGGGCACTTTCTGATGATCCGTGGGCAGGGTTGGGCGGTCAGGGTCGTGGTCGGCGTGCTGGTCATCAGCCTGCTGATGGCCCTGAGCCTGTTCGGCGGCGCGGTGCCCGCCTTGTTGCTGGCGATCAGTGCCGCGTTGCCGCTGCTGGCCTTGCTGGTGCTCAACGGCAAGCGGCATCGGGAGATGCGCGCGAAGCTGGTGGCGCTGCGCCAGGAGCGTCGGCGCTGAGGCGGCTGGCTCGTCTATGGCGCCTGTGTGCCCCTTGTGTCGGGCACCGTCTCTTCGCTGGCCTGCTCGGCCCATTGCTCCTGCTGGTACCAGTCCTCGCCGAACAACTCCGCCGGATGCATGGTCCGGTCCGCGCCGTTGCCGCAGGCCAATGCCTTCGCCGGGCAGTACAGGTCGCAACCCCAGCAGATGCGCTCGGGATGGCTGGGGTTGTGGGGAAATTTCTTGGCCATGGTTTCCCTCCGACAGCGGTCGTCTGCCTCCAGACTATGCCTGGTACACCCGCCAGCGTTGATCGACATCAAGGTTTCTCGCCGCATACCCCGGTGGTACCTCCTTCGAGGGATGGGCGCAGGCTTCGGCCTGGCCCAGGCTGCGGGCTGTCATCCAGAGGAGGGCGCCAGCATGGCTCACCTTGCATCCCGCGAATTCCAGGCACTGCGCATCGCCGTGCTGACCATCAGCGACACCCGTACCCTGGCTAACGACGGCTCGGGCCAGGCACTGGTCGATGGCCTTGAGGAGGCCGGGCACATCCTTCACGAGCGGGCGTTGGTGCCCGACGATACCTGGCAGATCCGCGCCCGCCTGTGCGCCTGGATCGCCGACCCGCAGGTGCAGGTGGTGCTGCTCACCGGTGGCACGGGCTTCACGGCCCGCGACAACACGCCCCAGGCTGTCGAGCCCTTGCTGGAGAAGGTCGTGGAAGGTTTCGGCGAGTTGTTCCGGCAGGTCTCGCTGGAAGAGATCGGCACCTCGACGATCCAGTCGCGTGCCCTGGCGGGCCTGAGCAACGGCACCTTGGTGTGTTGCCTGCCGGGTTCTCCGGGCGCTTGCCGCACCGGTTGGGACGCGATCTTGCGCAAGCAGCTGGACTGGCGCACCGGACCATGCAATTTCGTCCCGCACCTCAAGTGCCTGCCCGAGCAGGCCGTGGAGGTGTGCGGGGGCCGTGGGTGAGCGGGGTACTGGGGCTGCTTTGCAGCCCATCGCCGGCAAGCCGGCTCCCACATTGTCCGTGCAAACCGCATCATATGTGGTCGCCGCGGTCCCTGTG